>JAVHWE010000053.1:0-29638 GCA_032160285.1 Micromonosporaceae bacterium
GCCTCCTCGTACCCGGCCCACATCTTCACGGCCGGATGATGCCGCCAGCCGTATCCCGGCACGATCAGCCCGCGCAGCACCTGGATGGCCTCAACCCGCTGCTTGCCCAGACGACGCTGGTCGAGCACGCGTGCGCTGGTGGCGAATTCGGGGTACGGCAGGAACGTCTGCACTCCGCTTAGGTACCCGAACCAACTGGCCCGAACCCTGGTGCAGGCAGTAGGCGCGACTGTCAACCGGGCAGGCCGCGCGGTAACAGGTGGGTCGGCAGGACGGTGGTGGTGGGCCAGGACCGGTCGCCGTCGATCCGGCGGAACAGCAACTGTGCGGCCTGCCGGCCGTACTCGCGGGTGTCGTACCCGATGACCGTGAACGGGCGTGGCATCAGGTGCGACAGCTCGAAGTCGTCGAACCCGACCAGTACCGAATCGTCGCCGCGTCGCCACAGCTCCTCGATGATGCCGACCGTGATGCGGTTGTTGGTACTGAAGAAGGCGGTCGGTGGATCGGCCGCGGCGAGCAGTTCACCGACGGTGCGGGCGGCGCTGTCCGGGTCATGGACCTGGTCGCGGATCATCGCGGCGTCGTACGGGATGCCGGCGTCGGTCATCGCCTCCTGCGCACCGGTGAGCCGTTCCCGCATCGTGTACACGCCCATCGAGTCGAGCAGGATCGCGATGCGTCGGTGTCCCTGGCCGATCAGGTGCCGTACCCCGGCGTGCGCGCCACCACGGTTGTCGAGCAGAACGGTGTCGGCGTGCAGGCCGCCCGACGGGCGGTCGAGGAATACCACGGGCAGGCCCATCTCGACCTCGCCGCGCAGAAACCCGTGGTCGAACGCGGCGGGGACCACGATCAGGCCGTCCACCCGTCGCGAGCACAGGTCCAGCAGGAGCTGCTGTTCGCGGTCCGGGTCCTCCTCCGAGCTGGCGGTGATCAGCATCGTCTCGTGGGTACCGGCCACCTCGGCCACGGCCGCCGCGATGGTGGAGTAGAACGGGTTGCCGATCTCCTCAATGACCAGGCCGATGGTCGAGGTGGTTCGTCCGGCTCGCAGCGTGCGCGCGATACCGTTGCGCCGGAAGCCCAGTTCGGCCACGGCATTCAACACCCGGTCGACCAGGTCCTGCTGGACGTGCGGCGCGTTGTTGACAACGCGGGACACGGTCTTGATGCTGACCCCGGCCCGCTGTGCCACATCGACCATGGTCGGCCGGCGCGGGAGCGGACCGGTGCGCGGTGCCATCCGGTGCCCGATCGGGCCGGCGCGGGTGACGGTGGCGCCGGCAGCGGGATCGCCACCGGACGACCGGCTGCCCGCCGGTTGACCGTCCGCGACCGCCCGGCCGCCCCCCGCCGCCCGGCCGCCCTTGGCCGAACGACTGTCAGCGGCGGTGCCGGCCTCAGTCGTACCTTCTGCCACACCGACTCCTTTCCGGGCCCATCGTCACACGTTGGTCAACATTGCGACAGGCAAGCTCAGGACGTGGAACCCTGGCCCGCCAGGCAAGACAACGTTGTCAGGTATATCCGATCACGGGAGCGGTTCGGCGACCAGCATCCGGCGCCGCTGGCCCTGGCGACGCTTGACATTCGCTGAGATTCGCCGGTATCAATGAGCTACCCCGCATCGGGGCAACGTTGTCACGCCCGACCCGACCGGGCGACCGGCGGTCAAGCCGACGAACCCTCCTCGCCCGTCGCGGGGCCACCGCGACGTCTCCCACCACCAGAACGGGAGCGTCCAGCATGTCCCACACCCCCGATTCCCCCTGGTCGTCAGCGCGCCGCACCGCCGCCGCCGTCGCCGTTGCCGGCAAGGCTGCCGCGAGCAGAGTTGCGGTGAGCGCCGTCGTCCTGAGCACGATCATCACCGGCACCGTCGTGACGGCCGCGTCGGCCCCGGCCGCCGCCGCGACGCTCAACCTCACCCAGCACGTCAACCCGTTCATCGGTACCGACGACAGCAACTCGCCGAACCCGGTACCCGGTGGCGCCGGCGGCAGCACGTACCCCGGGGCGGTGGTCCCGTTCGGCATGGTGCAGTTCAGTCCGGACACGCCGACGGGTTCGCCCTCCGGCTACCGCGACTCCGACCGCACCATCGAGGAGTTCAGCCTCACCCACTTCAACGGTGCCGGCTGCGCCAACAACGAGGACATCGGCATCCTGCCGGTCACCGGGGCGCTGTCGGCCTCGCCCGGGACGAGCTGGACGAGCTACGCCTCCGCGTACACCAAGACCAACGAGAGCGCGGCTCCGGGCTTCTACCGCAACCGGCTCGACAAGTACGCCACCGGCGTCGAGCTGAGCGCGACCACCCGTACCGGACTCGCCCGGTTGACCTACCCGGCGACGACCACCGCCCGGGTACTGATCAACACCAGCCGCAGCGCGACCGGCAGCCGGTCCGGGTCGTTCGCGGTCAGCGGCAGCCGGGTCACCGGCAGCGTCACCGCGGGCGGCTTCTGCGGCACCACCAAGACCTTCCCGATCTTCTTCGCCATCCAGTTCGACCGGACCCCGACCGGGTTCGGCACCTGGAACGGCGGCGCCATCTCCAACGGTTCGGCCACCAGCAGCGGGGTCAACACCGGCGGCTTCGTCACGTTCGACACCAGCGCCAACCCGACGGTGAACCTGCAGATCGGCCTGTCCTACGTCAGTACGGCGAACGCGTCGGCGAACCTGGCCGGCGAAGCCGCCGCGTTCGACACCGCCCGCGCGGGCGCCGACGCGGCGTGGAACGCCGCCCTCAACCGGATCCAGGTCACCGGCGGCAACGCCACCGATCTGCAGAAGTTCTACACCGCGCTGTACCACGTGCTGATGAACCCGAACGTGTCCAGCGACCTCAACGGGCAGTACCGCGGGTTCGACAACGCGATCCACACCGCCACCTTCCCGGTGTACCAGAACTACTCCGGCTGGGACATCTACCGGTCCTGGGCCGCGCTGGTGGCCCTGGTCGCCCCGGACGTGATGACCAACGTGGTGCGCTCGATGGTCCTCGACGGCCAACAGGGTGGGCTGCTCCCCAAGTGGTCGCACGAGACCAGTGAGAACTTCGTGATGACCGGCGACCCGGGCCCGATCATCGTGGCGAGCGCGTTCGCGTTCGGCGTCCGCGACTTCGACACCGCGGCGGCGCTGGCCCTGATGAAGAAGTCCAGCACCGCCGGCACCACCCAGGGATCGGCCATCCGCGGCCGGGAGAGCGGCTACGAGTCGCGGCACTTCATCGTCGAGGACCCGTCCGACTCACTGGAGTACAGCGCCTCCGACTTCGCCATCGCGCAGTTCGCCCGCGGTCTCGGCGACACCGCCGCGTCCGCCACCTACATGACCCACGCCCAGTGGTGGCGCAACGTCTTCAACACCGACTCCTCGTACATCCACCGGCACAACGCCGACGGGACCTTCCTCTGGCCGCTCGACCCGGCCAGCCCGACCGGGTACACGGAGGGCAACGCGTCCCAGTACACCTGGATGGTCCCCTACGACTACGCCGGGCTGATCAACGCCATGGGTGGCCCGCAGACCGCCGCCCAGCGGCTCGACCACCACTTCACCCAGCTCAACGGCGGCCTGACCACGCCGTTCTTCTACATCGGCAATGAACCCGAGCACGGCGTGCCGTGGGCCTACAACTTCGCCGGCAAGCCGTCGTCGACGGCCACCACCGTGCGGCGGGTCATGACCGAGTCATTCACCACCGGAGCGGGCGGCCTGCCCGGCAACGACGACCTCGGCGCCACCTCGGCCTGGTATGTGTGGGCGGCGCTCGGCATGTACCCGGCCACTCCCGGTGCGGACACGCTGGCCCTGCACGGATCGACGTTCCCCAGCGTGCTGATCCAGCGGCCGACCGGCAACATCGCCATCAACGGCGGCAGCGCGACCGCGCCCTTCGTCCAGGCGGTGACCGTCGGCGGCGCCGCCACGGCGCACAACTACCTGCGGTACGGCGACATCGCCGCCGGTGCCACGATCACCTACACCATGGGTACCGGCGTGAGCACCTGGGGAACCGGCACCGCGAACGTTCCGCCGTCGTTCACCGACGGCGGCAACCAGCCACCGGCCGCACCGGTTCTCGGTACCAACCTGGCCGCGAACCGGCCGGTCACCGGCTCGGCCGCGTGCGCGGCCACCGAGACTCCGGCGAAGGCGGTGGACGGCAGCCTCGCGGCCAACAGCAAGTGGTGCTCCACCGCCGCGCCCATGACGCTCACCGTCGATCTGGGCTCGGCACAGTCGGTCTCGACGTTCGTGGTCAAGCACGCCGGCCTCGGCGGTGAGAGCACCGGCTTCAACACCGCCGCGTTCACCATCTCCACCAGCGTGGACGGCGTCACGTTCAGCACCGCGGCGACCGTGTCCGGGTCGCGGGCCAGTCGGACCGTCCATCCCGTCACCGCGCGCACCGCCCGGTTCGTCCGGTTGACCGTCACCACCCCGACCAACAACGGTGGTACCGCCGCCGCCCGCGTCTACGAACTCGAGGCCTACAACTGACCACCCTCCCGGGTACCGGCTGCCGCTACGGGGAGAACACGGGTACCGCGTCCATCCCGAGGGCGAGTGCCACGCCGCCGAGGGCGGCCGCGCGCTGGCCCAGGTGTGCGGGCACCACCTCGACGGAGTCGGCGGCGGCCGCCATCGCGGTGTCGCGCAGCCCCCGCAGCAGCGACTCGCGGATCAGCGCGACCGCGCCACGCATCTCCCCGCCCAGTACGATCCGGCCCGGATTGAACAGGTTGACCAGGCCGCCGAGCGCGACGCCGAGCTGGGTACCGGCGTCGATGAGCAGTCGCCGGCAGCCGGGGTCGCCGTCGATGGCCAACTGGATCAGGTCCTGCAGGTCGGTGAGCTCGGGTCGGGTGAGCCGGGCGTTTTCCAGCAGCGCCCGGCCGCCGGCGACGAGCTCCACGCAGCCCCGGTTGCCGCAGCGGCAGACGGGACCGCGGGCGTCGAGGGTGACGTGCCCGAGTTCGCCGGCGGTGCCGGCCGCACCCCGGTACAGCCGGCCGTCGAGCACGATTCCGGCGCCGATACCGGTGGCCAGCTTGACGTAGACGAGGTCGGCGCAGCCACGGCCGGCACCCCAGACATGCTCGGCCAGCGCACCCAGATTGGCGTCGTTCTCCACCCGTACCGGCAGGTCGAGTCGCCTGGCCAGCTCGTCGGCGGGTGCCAGGTCGCCCCAGGCCGGCAGGAGCGCCGGCGATCCGATCCGCCCGTCCCGGGTGATCGGCGCCGGGATGCCGAAACCGATGCCGAGCACGTCCCAGCGTCCGGCCCGGCTGTCGCCGAGCGACCGGTTGATCAGATCGACGGCGATCTCCAGGACCTCTTCCGGGTGGTCGTCGGCGTCGCACGTCAGGGTGGCGGCCCGTTCGGTCAGCACGTTGTGCCCGAGGTCGGCGACGGCGACCTGGACGTGGCGGCGGCCAACGTCGACGCCCAGGGCGAGGCCCGCGCTGCGGGTGAGACGCACGACCGACGCGGGTCGGCCGCCGGCCGGGCGACCGGTCGCCGACAGCCGCTCGCTGACGAGCCCGGCGGCCGTGAGGTCGGCCAGCCCGGCGGTGACCGTGGGGCGGGACAGGCCGGCCAGCGTGACGATCTCCGCCCGGGTGCGTGGTCCGTGTGACCGGAGGATCTCGGCGACCCGGCGCGCGTTTCCCGTCAGCACCTCGCCCCACAGCGCGCGAGCATCGACGCGTTCCGCAGTCACGGCGGAATCGTGCAGTGGGCCCGCCCTTATGTCAAGACGTGACGCTACCTGCGCCGCGATCGCTACATTTATGGCTATTCGGATGGTGGCAGGCGCAGCTTTGTTGCGGCGAGGTCACGGGAGCATGCGCCGTTGTTGACAATACTGTGTCCGGCATAGAAGGTTGCCCATGAGCAGGATCCGCGCACACGGTCGTTCGCCGTGCCGGTGCGGCCGCCCCAGGTCCTACAGCACACTCCGCGGTCGCCAAGGCTGCGGGCATTCAACAGAAGGCAACGACGTCGTGACAAGTGGAGGATCGATGCGCTTCTCGAAACGGGCAGCGGTAGCCGCCGCCGGGATCGCCGTCGCACTCGTGGCTAGCGGGTGCGGCAACGGTGGCGGAAGCGGCAGTACCACCAAGGCCAGCAAGAACGTCGAGGTGTTCACCTGGTGGGCCGACGGTGGCGAGAAGGCCGGCCTGGACGGGTTGGTGAGCCAGTTCAACACCGACTGCTCGCAGTTCAAGTTCGTCAACGGCGCGATCGCCGGCGGTGCCGGTGCGAACGCCAAGCAGGTTCTGGCATCGCGGTTGCAGCAGGGGCAGGCGCCGGACACCTTCCAGGCACACGCCGGTGCGGAACTGAGCGACTACATCAACGCCGGCCAGATCGAGGACCTCAGCTCGGAGTACAAGGACTGGGGCCTCACCACGGCCTTCCCCAAGGGCCTGATCGACAGCCTCACCATCAATGGCAAGATCTACTCGGTACCGGCGAACATCCACCGCGCCAACGTGATCTGGACCAACAAGACGGTCCTCGCCAACGCCGGGATCACCACCGTACCGACGACGCTGCCGGACTTCTTCACCGCGCTGGACACGCTGAAGGCCAAGGGCGTCCAGACGCCGCTGGCCCTGGGCAAGGACTGGACCGAGGAGATGCTCTTCGAGGCGGTGCTGATCAGCGACCTCGGCGCCGAGAAGTTCACCGGCCTGTGGAACGGCAAGACCAGCTGGACCGGCGCCGACGTGACCCAGGGCATCAACGACTACAAGAAGCTCCTGACGTACACGAACAAGGACCGCGACACCTTCGACTGGACCGACGCCGAGAAGCTGGTCATGGAGAGCAAGGCGGGCTTCCAGTTGATGGGTGACTGGGAGGCCGCCGACCTCGACGCCAAGGGCTTCAAGGACTACGGCTACTCCGCCTTCCCGGGCAACGGCACCGCGTACCAGTGGTTGGCCGACTCGTTCGTGCTGCCGAAGGGCGCGAAGAACCCCGACGGCACCAAGTGCTGGCTGAAGACGGTCGGCGGCGCTGCCGGGCAGAAGGCGTTCAACACCAAGAAGGGCTCGATCCCGGCCCGTACCGACGCCAACCCGACGGACTACCCGACCTACCAGCAGGCCGCGATGGCCGACTGGAAGACCGACACCCCGGTACCGTCGTGCCCCCACGGCTCGGCCTGCTCGCAGGGCTGGCAGGGCGCCGTCAACTCGGCGCAGGGCAAGTTCTCCAGTGATGGGGACGTCGCGGGGCTGCAGAAGGCACTCGACGCCGCCGCGAAACAGTTCGCCAAGAAGTAAGTTTCCCGCCAGGGAATCGGATCGGTGCGGCGGCGGAGCTGGGTAAACTACCCAGCTCCGCCGCCATCCGAGACACCACGGAGGTTTCCCGGTGACGACCAGCTCCGCAACCCTGACGTCCGTTCGGGCCCGGCGCCGACGAGGACGGTCGACCCACGGCCGGGTGCGCCACTGGGGGCCAGGCCTGATCCTGCTGTCCCCGTCGTTGATCCTGCTCGCGGTCTTCGTGTACGGGCTGATCGCCTGGACCACGAAGCTGTCGGTCAGCGACCAGCACACGGCGCTCAAGTCCAACGGCTTCGTCGGCCTGAAGAACTACGTCGACCTGTTCACCAACGACATCAACGACCGGTTCATGCACTCGTTGAAGAACCTCCTGATCTTCACCGTGGCGTTCATGCTCGGGACGTTCCTGTTGGGCGTGGTGTGGGCGCTGCTGCTGGAGCGGGGTACCCGCGGTGAGGGCCTGTTCCGTGCCATCTACCTGTTCCCGATGGCGGTGTCGTTCGTCGCCTCCGGCGTGGTGTGGCGGTGGCTGATGAACTCCGGTACGGGCGACCAGGCCGGCGGCATCAACCGCATCTTCGGCGACCTGCACCTGGGGTTCCTGGAGAACAGCTGGTGGACCAACGCCCACTGGGGCATGGCCGCGATGGCGATGCCGGCGATCTGGCAGCTGTCCGGGTACGTGATGGCGCTGTTCCTGGCCGGCTTCCGCGGCATACCCGCCGAACTGCGCGAGGCGGCCCAGGTCGACGGCGCGAACGTGTACCAGCTGTACCGGTACGTCCTGTTCCCGCAGCTGACCCCGACGGCGCTGTCCGTCATGATCATTCTCGGCCACATGTCGATGAAGATGTTCGACCTGATCATGTCCGTCTCGGGCGCCCAGTGGATCACCGAGGTCCCCGCGGTGTATGTCTGGCAGACGCTGCTGACCAGTGACTACGCCAAGGCGGCGGCCATCTCGATCGTCCTGCTGCTGCTGGTGGCGATCGTGATCGTGCCCTATCTCATCTACAACAGCAGGGTGGAGCGCCGCTCATGACGTCCACAAGCACGGTGACACCGCCGCCCACCGCCCTGCCGGGCCGGGTGGCCGGCCAGCGCAGCCCCAACCGGCCGGCCCTCAACCGCCGGTCGCCGGCCGGTCGCGCGGTCACGTACGCCCTGCTGCTGGTGTTCATCCTCGTCGTGCTGATGCCGGCGTACGTACTGATCGTCACCAGCTTCAAGTCCGGCCGCGACATCGGCGTCAACGGGCAGTGGAGCCTGCCCGCGCACTGGACGGTGGCGTCGTGGAACAAGGCCTGGATCGCGCTCGGGCCGTCGTTCGCGCGTACCTTCGAGCTGGCCATCCCGGTCGCGCTCATCTCGTCGTTGCTCGGCTCGGCCAACGGTTTCGTCCTGTCGCGGTGGCGGTTTCCCGGTGCCGACGTCGTCTTCACACTGATCCTGTTCGGCATGTTCATTCCGTACCAGGCTGTGATGATCCCGCTGCGCCAGGTCGTCCAGACCATCGGCCTGCCGTCGGGTATCCCGACGCTGATCTTCGCCCACTGCGTCTACGGCATCCCGATCTGTACGTTGATCTTCAGAAACTACTACGCCACGATCGTGCCCGTGGAGATCATCGAGGCGGCCCGCGTCGACGGCGCGGGACTGCTGCGGACGTTCGCGTCGATCATCCTGCCGATCTCGATCCCGGGCTTCGTCGTGACGATCATCTGGCAGTTCACCTCCGCGTGGAACGACTACCTGTTCGCCATCTTCCTGTCGAACACCAGCAACGGCCCGATCACCATCGCCCTCAACGCCCTGGCCGGCGCCCAGTCGCCGGACTACGCGGCATCGATGGCCGGCGCGCTGATCGCCTCCCTGCCGACGCTGATCGTCTACATCGTCCTCGGACGGTGGTTCATCGGCGGCCTGATGGCCGGCTCGGTCAAGAGCTGAGCGCCCAGGCGACGTAGCAAATCCGGGGTGTGGGGCTTGAAAACCTGTCCCGGCCACATTAATATTTCTCTCGGCCTAAAGGCACATTCTGTCGGTGACCAGCCCCGCAGGAGGTGTGACGACCGTGCTGCTCGTCCCCGCGCACTATCCCCGGCGCCGGCGGCGCCGCCGTCCGGCCCTGTGTCGACCACCCGGCGTCGGGCCACCGCGCCGACCGTGACCACCATCGATGGAGAACCACTGCTGTCCGCCACGAAGGAGTTGACCACAATGCTGCTGCGATTCGATCCGTTCCGCGACCTCGACCGCCTCGCCAGCGAGATGGTGGGCGCTTCCCGGGTACCGCAGGCCATGCCGATGGACTGCTACCGGTCGGGTGACACGTTCTACGTACATTTCGATCTGCCCGGGATGGACGCGGACTCCCTCGAGGTCACCGCCGAAAACAACACCCTCACCGTACGGGCGCAGCGCCACCCGAGCGCACCGGAGGGCGCCAGCTACCTGGCCTCCGAACGGCCCTCCGGGGTGTACAGCCGCCAACTCGTCGTAGGTGACGGCCTGAGCCTGGAGGCGATCGACGCCGATTACCGCGACGGTGTGCTCACCCTGACGATCCCGGTGGCCGAACAGGCCAAGCCCCGCCGCATCGAGATCGCCCGCGGCGGTGCCGGCCGTGGTCAGGTGGGCCAGAGCGACCAGCACAGGACCATTAACGGCCAGGTGACCAGCGGCGATACCAACCGGCAACCCGTCGGCGCGAGCACCACGTGACGACGCCCCGGCACACCGCGCCCCCGGTGTCTCTCGTCCAGAGACCCGGGGGCGACCGGCTGCCGTGACCGCGTGGACCCGACCGCTGGTCAGAGCGGTTGGGCGGCCGGCGCCGGTACCGGGATCTGTTCGGTCCCGTCGACAACGGCCTGGGCCAGGTCGGACAGCCGCCGGTTGTGGTTGCGGGCCGCCGTGCGAAGCACCGCGAACGCGTCGGCCAGATCGAGATGAAGCCGTTCGGCCAGAATGCCCTTGGCCTGTTCGATCAACACCCGGCTGTTCAGCGCGGTCTGCAGCTGTTCGGTGACGGCGTCGCGGCGGCTGATGGCGCGCTGCTGGAGCAGACCGATCGTGGCGACATCGGCCAGGGCCTGCCCGATGCGCAGCGTCTCCCCATCCGGTGCGCCCGGGTTGGAGTCGAAAAGGTTCAGTGCGCCGATGATCTCGTCGCGCAGGCGCATCGGCAGGGCGTGGACCGCGGCGAAGCCCACCTCGGTGGCGGCCGCGGTGAAGCGCGGCCAGCGCCCGGCGGCGGGCAGGTCGGCCACCGACACGGGCTGGCCGGTACGGAAGCAGTCCACGCAGGGGCCCTGGTCGGTCTGCAGCTGGAACAGCTCCAACAGCCGGGTCCGCTCCGACGAGGCGGCGATCATCTGCAGCGTGCCCCGCTGGTCGGTCAGCAGCAGCCCAGCCGCCGAGACGCCCAGCAGCTGAACACACCGCTCCGTCAACACGTTCAGAAAGTCGATCACATCGAAGTCGTCGACCAGCGTGTCGGCCATCTCCACGAACACGTCGGCTAGCTCAACGTCGGCCATCGCTGCCTCACCCTCATCAGAGTAGTCCTGCCCGACGGCCGGTCGACAGTCGGTGCCGGACAGCTCCACCCGTACCCGCCGGCGCGGCTCTCAGCCGCCGCGACGGTCATCCCCGGCGGCGTCGGACCCGAAGCGGAGGCGTCGGGCGACCACGTCCCGGGCGACGTCCCGGAGTCGTCGATCGTTGGCGTAGGCGTAGGCGCGCAACCGGATGAGCGCCACCGCAGCCGTCACTCCCAACTGTACGGTGATCATTCCGGTCGCCTGGTGCACCTCGGGGTGGCGCAGACCGGCCGGCTCCGATCCGTACCGGTAGGGCTGTGACGGCTCGTCGTGCGCGGCGTCGAGCAGCAGCGCGCACGCCATGTCCGCCAGCACCAACGCGTCGGCCAGCCGCTCCCGACCGAGCGGGCCCGGACGGGCACGGTAAAGGTCCACCGCCCCCAGACGGATCCCGCCGACCCGCAGCGGCAGCGCGAATATCGCACATACACCGGCGCGCACCGCCGCCGGCGCGAACACCGGCCAGCGGCTCAGGCAGTCCGGCGCGGTCAGATCGTCGGCCAGCGTCGTGCGACCGGAGCAGGCGTCCACGCCCGGCCCCTCGCCGAGCGTGAGCGTCAACTCTTCGAGGACCGAGGCGACCCGATCGCTGGCGTAGACGGTTTCCCGGGGGGTGGCGTCGAGCATCACCGTGATGGCGACTCCGTCCACGCCGGTGGTCGCGACCATTGCCGCGCCGACATGCGCGACCGCGACCGGGCCGCCCCGGACGTGCTCGGCGAGGACGCTCCACAACCGCAGCCGGCGGTCGGCGTTCACGGCACCGCCCCATCCGCCCAACGCCCCGGGTACCGGCGGCCGACGGGCAGGCAGTCGACGGGCAGGCGGCCCACGGGCAGGGAGCCGACGAGCGGGCGGCCGACGGGCGGGTGGCCGACTGTCGGGCGTGGCGTGACTCGGTTGCCCATCGGACGGTCCCCCTCTCCCACCGGTTGGTGGCTCTCGGATCAGCTCGAACCGTCCAGCCGACCGCACGCCCGGTGAGGCGACGGGCGCCTCCCGCGCCCCATGTCGACACGGGCCGGCGCCAAGCTCCGGCGGACGCCGACCGGTTGCCGGCCGCGGGGGACGGCGTACGGAGACCGCCGCGGTCGCCGGCCGTTACACCATCGGGCGGGTCATGTTCCATGGGTATGCCCGGCCGCGGTCGTGCACCGATCGGGGAGAGCATGCCGGCTCAGGCTGCGTGGCCTTCGGGTGGCACCCACGACAACGCCGGGAGCCTCAGGTCGCGACCGCAACGGCGGCGGCCCCGGACGGCCGCCGGGGTCCCGGGCGACAACCTCACCGTACCCGCATCCGCGGTGATCAGCACCGGGTCCACGGCCACCGCCCCGACCCGGTGGTGGTCCCGGGCCGATCCACGCTCGTGGTTGGTCCGCGCCGACAGGCGTACCGTGGTGAACGTCGTCCCGGACCCCGACGATGCGGCGGTTGCCGTTGCGGGCACGTCGACGCTCATCGCCGCGCATCGACCGGATGCGTTCGTCCCGCAACCGTTGTCCAGCACGGTAATCCGGCCACGGCCGGAGTCAGGATTCCCCATGCCGTACGTGTGGTTCGTCGTCATCGTTGTGGTGCTGGCGTTGCTTCTGCTGTCCCTCGCGCTCAAGGTAGTCAAGCAGTACGAGCAGGGGGTCCTCTTCCGACTCGGCCGCGTCATCGGCGTGAGGCAGGCCGGCCTGACCATCATCATCCCGTTCATCGACGTGCTGTCCCGGGTGAGCTTGCGGATCATCACGATGCCGATCCAGTCCCAGGGCATCATCACCAAGGACAACGTCAGCGTCGACGTCTCCGCCGTGGCCTACTTCCGCGTCGTCGACGCGGTCAAGTCGGTCGTCGCCATCGAGAATGTCGCGGCGGCGATCAACCAGATCGCCCAAACGACCCTGCGCAAGGTCGTCGGCCAGCACACCCTCGACGAGACGCTGTCCGAGACAGACCGGATCAACGTCAATATCAGGGAGATCCTCGACGTCGCCACCGAGGACTGGGGCGTGGTCGTCACGCTGGTCGAACTCAAAGACATCCAGCTACCCGAGAGCATGAAGCGTGCCATGGCCCGGCAGGCCGAGGCCGAGCGGGAGAAGCGTGCCAAGATCATTGCCGCGGAGGGTGAGGCGCTCGCCGCGGACGCCCTCGGCACCGCCGCCGACATCATGATGGCCCACCCGCTCGCGCTGCAGCTGCGCAACCTGCAGAGCCTCGTGGAACTGGGCGTCGACAAGAACACGACCGTGGTCTTCCCCGCCCCGCTGATGAGCACCATCGTCGAACTCGGGGCGTTCCTCGCCCGCGAGAGCGCCGCCGCGGCGGCCGTGCCATCGGCGGTGGGGTCTGTCGCGGACGCCACGCCGGTGGTCAACGCCAGGCCGGTACCGACGACGACGTCCTGAATCCGAAGACGACCCGTCCGGCGAACCCGACGAGGGCAAGGGGCGTGACGGACATGGCGCGCCGCCCGGGTCGCTCGCCCGTGCGCCTCGACTCTGGGGATCGTCGACGGCGTGCAGCGTAGGGTGGAGGTGGCGCTCGGGACCCCGGTGGCTGACGGTCCGCCGCCGGGGGGCATCCGACGCGGTCACGGTCACGACAAACGGACGCCCCGCGGCAGACCGGGCGCAGTCTCGCCGGTCGGATCCGCACCCGACCCGCCGGTGGCGGGTTTCGCGGCACAGGTGGCCGCCTGAGCAAGTGATCCACGAAGGGAACCATCGTGTCCACTGATTCGTTGACCCATCCGACCGACGCCCAGGCTGTGACCCACGCGTTGACGGCGGCCGCCACGGCGGCGCGCCACGCACCGTCGATCCACAACACCCAGCCGTGGCGGTGGCGCATGACGAACGACACGCTCGACCTGTACGCCGAGCGCAGCCGCCTTCTCGAGGTCACCGACCCGGCCACCCGGCTGGCAACGCTCAGCCTCGGGGCGGCCCTCCACCACGCCCGGGTCAGCCTCGCCGCGCAAGGCTGGCAGGCCGTCGTGACCAGATTGCCGGACCCCGCGGACCCCGACCATGTCGCGCGACTGGGCGTGGCCGGGCGGGTGCCGGTCCAACCGGAGTCGGTACGCCTCGCGCACACCATCCCGCTCCGCCACACCGACCGGCGTCCGGTCACCGACGTACCGGTCACGCCCGAGCAGCAGGACGCCATCACCGCGGCCGTCGAGGCCGAGGCCGCCTGGCTGTACGTCATGCGACCCGACCAGGTCATCGAACTGGCCTCCGCCGCCGACTACGCCCAACGCACCGAGGCCGCCGAACCCGGATGGCAGGACGAACTCGCGTACTGGACCGGTGGGGTGCGAACCGCCGGCAGCGGCGTACCGGCGGCCGCCATCCCCGACTCCGCCACCCAGACCACCGTGCCCAGCCGCGACTTCGGCCACCACGGCGACCTCCCGGTCAGCGCCGGACACGACCGGGCCGCCGTCTTCGCGGTGCTGTACGGTCGCGACGACAAGCCGCTGGACTGGCTGCGTGCCGGCGAAGCGCTGTCGGCCGGCTGGCTCACCGCGACCGAACTCGGCGTCTCGGTGCTGCCGCTCAGTGCCGCCATCGAGCTCAGCGGCACCCGGCGGGCCGTCCAGGCCCTGCTCGCCGACGTCGGCCGCCCGTACCTGGTCCTTCGCTTCGGATCGATCAACCCGCAGGACCCGGAGCCGCCACACGCACCGCGGCTGCCGATCGACCAGATCGTCGAGTGGCCACCGGCCTAGTCGACGATCCGCGCACCGTCGCCGGAGTGAAGCGGCGGTCGATCTTCAGTTCCGTTACCGGCATGCTCCGCAGGTACGCCATGGACCCGTCAGCGACGCGAGTCGGACGTCAACCGACGAACGGGAGGTCGGGAGTGCGGGCGGCGCGGTTGGCCTTCGCCGCCAGGTAGCCGCCGTTGGCCGGGGACAGGTAGACCCCGGTTCGCACCCGTTCGGCCACCGTCACCCCGAGCCGGCGCAGCTGTCGGGCCTTGTCCGGGTTGTTGCTCAGCAGCGCGATCCGATCCACACCCAAGGCCCGCAGCATCTGGGCGGCGGCGGTGTAGTCGCGCTCGTCCTCACGGTGACCGAGCGCGACGTTCGCCTCGTAGGTGTCCAGGCCGGCGTCCTGCAGCGCGTAGGCGTCAAGCTTGGCGTACAGGCCGATGCCGCGACCCTCCTGCCGCAGGTACAGCAGGAAGCCACCCACGCCCGCGATGCGTTCGACCGCCTCGCGCAGCTGCGGGCCGCAGTCGCACCGCTGGCTGCCGAATACGTCTCCGGTCAGGCACTCGCTGTGCGGACGGACCAGCGGCGCCGGCCCGTCGGCGGTGTGCCGGTCGAGCGCGCCCGCCCAGTCGCCCAGGCCGAAACCGAGATGTTCGCGGGCGTCCACCAACCCGTCGAAGGAGAACACGCGGGCGGTCGTGGCGTATCCGTCCGGGAACCGCAGCGGCACCGTCACCTGCGTCCGGACCGTCGCGACCGGCAATGCTTCGTCCATCGGCTCCTCCGTCAGACGGTGCCGAATTGCGCACCGACAGCACATACCGTTCACCCCTCCACCTCTTCCCCAACCGCGGCGACGGTCAACCGCACCCATGCCACGGCGGGAATCGTGCGACCGCGCGGTACCGGTGCGAGCGAGGGCGGGATCGGTCGGCGGGAACCGGGTGTGCGCCGTCGCCGGCCGACCGCCGCGTGCCGGCCCCACACCGCGGGTATCGTCCACCATCGCACCCGGGCGATCGGCGGGTCTATCCGTCGCGACCGTCAACCGCGGACGGCGCCGTCGTCCGCAACCGCCTCGGGCGCGCTGATCCGGCGGAGCACCAGCACACCGGCGCCGGGCAGGCTCGAGACGAGTACCAACGCCCCGTACACGACCGCCGCCGCGACCCCCTGCTCGGCGGTCAGCCCGGCGGCGCCGAACGCCCATGCGGCCACGCCCTCACGCGGTCCCCAGCCGCCGACGTTCGTCGGCAACCCCATGGCGAGCAGTGCCAGCAACGTCAGCGGTACCAGCCGCGACAGTGGCGCGGTCGAGCCCGCGGTGCGCGCCGCGATCAGGAACGTCACGAGGTGACCCGCCACCACCACGGCCGAGGCGACCACGATCCGGAGCCAGTTGCCGTGGGCGAGCAGCCCGTCTCGGATGTCGGCCACCCCCGCGCGGAGTGCCCGCGCCCACCGCGACAGCCCGCTGCGCGGCAGAACCCGGGCCGCGAGAACCGCACCGAGCCCGCCCGCCACCACGACGACGGTCACAACCGGCAGGTACGCCCGCACCGGCGACGGGAACGCGAACAGCAGGATGATCGCGATGCCGGCCTGTACCACCTGGCCGGCGGAGCGTTCCAGGACCACGGCCCGGATGCCGCGGCCCACGTCGCCGACGTCGCGCCCGTGCCGCACGGCGCGGTGGACGTCGCCGACCACGCCGCCGGGGAGAGTCACGTTCAGGAAGATGGACCGGTAGTAGTCGGCCACCGCCGTGCGCAGCGGCAACCGGACACCGAGGCCCTCGGCGACCAGGCCCCACCGCCAGGCGCAGCACACCGTGGTCAGTACGCCGATGGCGAGCGCCGACCCGATCGCCCAGCCGCTGATCAACCGCGCCGCGCCGACAAACGGGCCGGTACCCAGCCGCCACAGCAGAAAGCCGAGGATGCTCACCCCGCCGAGCACCCGTACCCAGCCCCACAGCGACCGGGACACCCCGCCGTGTTGAATGTGGCGCTGCGGGGCCAGAACCGGGGCGCTGTGCAAACGAACCTCCTTGAAGAGCGTCTTTCCTGAAGAGCGTCTTGCTGCCAGACACGCGCCACCGGGGTTGCCGGTTCATTGGCAGCCGGTGAGGAGGTCCCGGTGGTGGACGACGACCTCGAGCCGGTCGGCGACCGCCGCCGCCCGGCGGCGACGCCGGTACGGCGCCACCGCGCGGCGCAGCTCCGGCCGCTGGTCGCACGCCGCGGCCAGCCAGCCGTCCAACCACTCCGAGATCAGCTCGGCCTGGCCGGTCCCGAGCCGCCACGGACTGGACCGGATCAGTACGCCTGTTCCGCGCCGCTGGTACGCGTCCACGGTCGCCGCCACGGCGTCCGGCCCCAGCAACGTCCGACCGGCCGTCGTCCGGCGCTGATGGGCGTTGAAGGCCTCGGCGAGGGCGGCGTCCAGCGGATCCGGTGGCATGATCTCCACCTCGCCGGTCACCGAGAGTGTCAGCAAGGTCGGACAACCGGCACCAGCGCACGCCGTCACCACGCGTTCAACCTCCTCCACGGTCAGCATATCGAGCAGTGCTGATGCGGTGACCAGGCGGGCATCGGCCAGGTCGTCCGCGGTCAGCCGGGTGATGTCGCACCGGCGGGTCTCGACGGTGACGGGTGCGCCGTCGGCGGCGGTGTCGACCATGCCGGCCCGGGCGCGCTCCAGCAGGCCGGGGTCCCGGTCGTACAGGATCCAGTGCTGCGGACCGGGCAGCCGCGGCGCGAGCCAACGCCCCATGGATCCCGAACCGCAGCCCAGATCGTGGATCATCGCCTGCGGACCGGCCGCGAGGTGGCGGCGGACCAGCGCGGCGAGCTCCGGCGCCCGGGCCGCCGCGTCGGCCGGCTCCCGCAGCGAAAGCCAGGCCGGGGTGACCACGGGCACGTCCCCGGTCATGCCGGCCCGCCACAGGTCACCGACACCCGGCTCAGGACGCGTGATATCACCTCCGAGGTGACCGCCCAGCCGGACAGCGTCGTCCGGCGCACGAGCGCGGACCGGCGCAGCTCGTGGCGCAGGTCGGGCTCGCTGAGCCAGCGACGCACCGCGCCGGCCAACGCGACCGGGTCGTCGGGCCCCACCAGCAGGCCCGGCCGGGTGCCGTCCGGCGCCCGGCCCAGCGCCTCGGGCAGCCCGTTCGCCCGCGTCGCGACCACCGGGATGCCGCGCGCCAGCGCCTCGGTCACCACCATGCCGTACGTCTCACCGCGCGACGCCAACACCAGCAGGTCGGCGGCGGCGTAGGCGGCGGCGAGCGCGGCCCCGGTGCGCGCGCCGACCAAGCGGACGCGGTCGGTGAGACCGTGGGACTCCGCCTGTCGACGGAGGGCGTCGACGAAGGCCGGATCGCGGCTCAGCGCGCCGACGCACACACAACTCCAGGGCAGCTCCGGCATTGTCGCCAGCGCCTCGATCAACAGGTCATGCCCCTTGTGTGCCGTGACGGCGGCCACACACAGTAATGCCGTGCCGCTGGGAGACGCCGGCGCCACGGGGGCCGGATCGACGCCGGGCGTGGCAACGTGGACCCGGTCGGCGGCCAGCGCGTACCGGTCCCGCAGGCGTCGACGGCTCCACTCACTGGTCGCAATGATCGCGACCGCGGCGGTCAGGACCTCGCGTTCGGAGCAGCTCAGCTCCGGCGCCTGGTCACCCACCGGCAGGTGTACCAGCACGACGAGGCGCAGCCGTCGGGCCTGCGGTACCAGGACATCGGCGGCCGCCGAGGCGACCAGGCCGTCGAGGAGCACGATCGCGTCGTCCGCGATCGTCGCGAGTACGCGGGCGAGGTCGGCGCGCTCCGTCGGACCGGGCCGGGGCCAGTGACCACACACAGCGTGCTCGCGTACCGACCATCCCGCGGCGGCGAGACCCCGGCAGACCCGGCGATCGTAGGTGTTGCCGCCACTCGGCGTCGACGGATCGTCGATGTCATTCGGCACCACGACATGGACCGACCTCACGACGCCAGTGACCGCTCGTAGCTGGCCCAGGCGATGTGCGACTCGTGGAGGGTGGCGGTGATGCCGGCCAGTCCGCGGGCGCCGTCGCCGAGGGCGCCGGCGTGCACCCGGTCGGCGAGGCGGTCGGCGATCACCCGGGCCAGCGCCTCGGTCGACGTGTTCATGCCGGCGAAGGCCGCCTCGGCGTCGAGATTGCGGTAGGAGAGCTCCCCGAGCACGGCGTGGAGCTCCTGGGCGGCCAGGCCGATGTCGATCACGAGGTTGTCGGCGTCGAGCTCCGCGCGCCGGAACGTCGCGTCGACGACGTAGGTGGCACCGTGGAGCCGCTGCGCGGGTCCGAACACGGCGCCGCGGAAGCTGTGGGCGATCATCATGTGATCACGGACGGTCACGCTGAACACGGTTTCACTCTCCGCGGTAGGTGATGAGGTGGCACAGGGCGGGGAGGGTGCCCGCGGCGAGTCGGGCAAGGATGTCCGGCAACTGCCTGAAGGGCGACTCACCGGTGATCAGGGCGTCGAACGCGGGATCGTGGAGCAGATCCAGGGCGAGCGCCAGGCGGTCGGCAAAGGTACGACTGCCCCGCCGGCGCGGCGAGACGGTACCCACCTGGCTGGCGCGAATGGCCAGGCGGCCGGAGTGGAACGCCCCGCCGAGCGACAGGGTGACCGGGCGGTCCCCGTACCAGCTGAGTTCCGCCACCGTGCCGTCGGGCACGAGCAGGTCCAGCGACCGCTGCAGGCCCGCGGACGTCGCGCTCGCGTGGACGACGAGATCGCGCTCCCCGGCGGCGTCCGCCGGCAGCGCGAAGTCGACGCCCAGGGCCGCGGCCACACCGGCCCGACCGGGATCGACGTCGACCAGCTGGACCTGGGCACCGGGGAACCGGGCGAGCACGCCCGCGACGCAGCAGCCGACCATCCCCGCGCCCACCACCGTGATCCGATCACCGATCAGCGGCGCGACGTCCCACAGGGCGTTCACCGCGGTTTCCACCGTGCCGGCCAGCACGGCCCGCCCGGCCGGGACACCGTCGGGCACCGCCACCACGGCGTCGGCCGGCACGACGTAGGCGGTCTGGTGCGGGTACAGGCAGAAGACGGTACGGCCGAGGAGCCCCGCCGGACCCCGCTCGACGACGCCCACGTTGAGATAGCCGTACTTCACCGGCCCCGGGAAGTCACCCTCCTGGAACGGGGCCCGCATCGCGGTGTACTGGCTGGCGGGTACCCGGCCCTGGAAGACTAGGGTTTCGGTGCCCCGGCTGACGCCGGAGTACCGGGTGCGGACAAGAACGTCGGCAGGGCCCGGATCCGGTAGGGTGGCCGACCGGATCTCGCCCTCACCGGGCGAGCGCAGCCAGAATGCCTGTGCGTCGCGCGGCATGGCTTCCTCCTCACCCGGATCCCGAGCCCAGCCCGGTCCCGGGCGAACTGAACGGTCGCATTGCACATGTCCATGCTCACGGTCGTACCCATTGTCACGGAGGCACGGTGCCCACGGTTCGAACGGGTCCGGTGATCGGACTGATCGTCCAGACTGCCGTGCTGGCCGGCCTCGCGGCGACGGTGGGTCTGGGCGTCGCCGGGTGGCTCGCGGGAATCGCGTACGGGGTCGTCACGTGCGCCGCGCTCACCGGTGGCCTGCGGCGGTCCGGTACGGGCGATCTGGGGCCGGCCAACCGGGTGACGCTGACCCGGGCGACGCTCGTCGGCGGGGTCACCGCGCTGACGGCGGACTCATTCGACCGGCAGATACCGGTGGCGGTACTGGTCATGCTCACCGTTGTGGCGCTCCTGCTGGACGCGGTCGACGGCCAGGTGGCCCGGCGTACGAGCGTCGCCACCGCGCTCGGGGCGCGCTTCGACATGGAGGTCGACGCGTTTCTCATCCTGGTGCTCAGCGTATACATCGCCGGTCCGATGGGCGGATGGACCCTCGCGATCGGGGCGATGCGGTACGCCTTCGTCGTGGCGACCTGGGTACTGCCCTGGATGCGGGGGTCGTTGCCGCCCCGGTACTGGCGGAAGGTCGTCGCGGCGGTACAGGGGGTCGTGCTGGTGGTGGCGATGGCCGACCTGCCGCCCCGGCCGGTGACGACCGTCGCGCTCGTGGCCGCGCTCGCCCTGCTCGTCGAGTCGTTCGGCCGCGACGTCAGATGGTTGTGGCGGCACCGCCCGGGCCGGCCGGGCGCCGGTGACGGGGCCGCCTCGTCGTCCCCGGTCGGACCGGAACGGGGCGAGGAGGCAGCCTGCCGTCGACCATGACGCTCCGGCCGCCGGGCGGCCCCCGCCATCCTGGCCTAGGGTGGGTCGCCGGTGTCCTGCCGGGCTCGGTCGGGCGGGGCATTGACGGTGTGGCCGGACCCCGGACGGGGAACGGGATTGCCTGCATGCTGTTCACGGGGTTCCGGGCCGGACTGTAAGGAGACACGGACGTGAGTCAGTTCGAGGCTGTCCTGTTCGACGCGGGTGACACGCTGATCCGGCTGTCCGGCAGCGGCGAGAAGCTGCTCCACCGGGCGGCGGCCACCCTCGGCGCCGACCCGCTCGACCCGGACGAGGTGGCACAGGTCTGGCAGCGGGTGCTCGACCGCAGCGGTACGGCCGAGGAGTTGGCCAAGGGGCGTGACCTGTCGAACGCCAGGCACCGCGACGTGTGGGTCGCCCTCTACGACGCGGCCGGATGCGAGCGGCTGGCGGCCGGTCTGAGCGAGGAACTGTACGCGCTGACGGTCAGCGCCGAGTCCTGGGAGGCGTTCCCGGATACCCTGCCGACCCTGAAAGCCGTGCGCGACCGGGGCCTGCGGGTCGGTATCGTCAGTGACACCGGGTTCGATCTGCGCCCGGCCATGGATCGGCTGGGCCTGACACCGTTCGTCGACACCGTCGTGATGTCCTTCGAGTACGGCGTCTGCAAGCCCGCCGCCACGGTGTTCCTGACCGCGTGCGACCAGATGCGGGTTCGTCCGGACCGGGCGCTGATGGTCGGGGACAACCCGCTCACCGACTCCGGTGCGGTGACGGCCGGCATGTACGTGTTCCTGCTGCCGCGGCCCGCGAAGACCGGCCCCCGGGGGCTCGAACACATCCTGTCCCTCATCTGAGCATGATCCGGATCCGTGGCGGCACGGCGCGCGGGATCCCGCGGGGACCGGGCCCGCCGTGGGTCGCGACGCAGACGCACCGCGGCCGGTCGAGCTGCTGCCCGACCGGCCGTGGGTAGATCTGTCCAGCTGCGGAGATCACCTCATCTGTCGTGACCACCGGGCCGGTCGGAGATGTAGGCCGCCACCCAGGCCAGCGGTGCGTTCCAGTTGATGGCTTCCTCGTTGGTCGAGTACGACTGAATGTTGTCGATGTAGCAGAACTGGGCGACGCAGCCGGCCAGCCTCTCGTGCGCGAGCGGGTCCTGGATGCCGGAGTTCGCACCGCCGGCGATGGTACCGACCGGCGGGTTCGGCATGCTCAGGTCGAGCGAGTGGGCGTACCAGCGGGTGTGCTGGTTGTGCGAGTTGACCTCACCGTAGCCGGTCACGTAGGACTGGTTGATGGCGTTGCGGCCGAGGATGTAGTCCATCGTCTCGATGACCCCGTCGCGGTACTTGTCCCGTCCGGTCAGGTCGCCGGCCACCCCGAGCACCGCCGCGTTGTTGAGGATCCCCGAGTTGGATCCCCAGTCCCACTTGTTGTTGATCGGCGCATACGGCACGCCGTACGGCTGCGCCCGCTGGGTGGCGAGGTAGCCGTCGGCGGCGGTGATCACCGACGCGCGTACCGCCCGGCGGTCGGGCAGGTTGTTGGGCAGCAACGCCAGGTCGAGGCGGCCGAGCGCGGCCACGCTGCCCCAGAAGAAGCCACCCGGGGTGAAGATGTCGGTGGCGGTGTTCAGCGGCGACGCCAGGACCGCGTCACGGTACTGCTTCTCGCCGGTGGTGAGGTACAGCTCCGCGGCCGCCCAGTAGAACTCGTCGGACACGACGTTGTCGGCGTACGGGCCGCCGCCGACGGACGTCGCCGGGGCGAAGAGCGCCGGGTTGGCGTTGGCGGCCGTCCAGGCCGTCCGCGCCGCGGCCAGATTCTTGGCGGCGAACGCCCGGTCGAACGGCCGGAACACCCGGGCCGCCTGGGCGGCGGTCGCGGCGAGGTTGAGCGTCGCGGCGGTCGTCGGCGGGTAGAGCTGTCGGGGCTGCGGGTCCAGGTTGGGCAGCATCGGCAGGCCCGTCCAGGCCGCGTCGTGTACCTTCGCGAAGGCCATTCCGGCCAGCGGCTTGCCGGCCGGAACCTGCATCTTCAGCAGGAATTCCTGCTCCCAGCGAGCCTCGTCGAGCACATCCGGTACGCCGTTGCCGCTCTCCGGGATGGCCAGCGTCCCGTCGCCCAACGCGCGCCGGTCGCCCGAGCGCTCCCACAGGTTCATCAGCTGGTACACGGAGATCCCGCCGTTGACGACGTACTTGCCCTGGTCACCGGCGTCGTACCAGCCGCCGCTGACGTCCAGGGTGTAGTCGCAACCGCCGGGCGCGCACGGTACGACCAGGTCGCCGGTGTTGGGTGCGACGCCGACATGTCCGGCCGGACGGGCGTACCCGCCGGGACGCAGGTCGTTGCGGATCTCGATGCCGCTGCGCTGGTCGTAGTAGAACTTCAACGCGTCGGTGCGCAGCGAGTCGTAGAACTTCCGGTCGATGTCGAACGGACGGCTGGTCTGGCCGTCGGCGACCAGGGTGTACCCGGTGCCTTGGCGGGTGAAGCGGGTGAAGTCGATGCTGTGCACGTTCTGGGCGGACGAGATGTCCACCCCGCGCGGGGTGGTGCGGCCGTCGGCCACCACCCGGCCGGACGCGTTCTTCAGCTGCCACCGCAGCGGTTTCGTGGCGTCGGTGACCAGGGTGGCGCCCTTCGGGCCGTCGGGCAGGTAGCCGACCTGGTTGACGCGTACCCGGGGACCGGTGTCGGGGACGAAGAGGTCCGGTGCGGCGCCGCCCCGCAACGACACGTTGTCCAGGCAGAAGGTCCAGGGGCTGCTGGCTCCGGCCGCGCCGAGCTGGAACTGCAGGGACGCGGCCGGCAGGTCGACCGGGGACAGGAAGGTGTAGGAGTACGTGCCGGGCGTCGCGACCACGTCCGGAACCGCCTCGAGGTAGGGCGTGAACGGGGCGACGTTGAGCTGCACGAGTGCGCGCGGCAGCCGCTCGATGGTGGCCGACGCGGTGAAGACGAGCCGGTAGCGCTCACCTTTGACCAGGGGGACGTTGTTGTATCCGATGATGGCGGCGGACGGCTTGGTCGTGCCGGCCGGCACGACCGCGCAGAATTGTCCGGGGGTGGAGGTGTCGACGGTGACGTTCGAGGTGGCAAACCACGGCGAGTGTCCACTGTCGAACGTGCCGTTGGTGATCAGCTCCGGGCCGGTCGGCTCGGGGGTCGCGGCTGCCGCCGCGGCGGGAGCGGCGGCTGCATCGGAGGCAGCCGCCGCTCCCGGAACGGCCACCGCTGCGGTGGACGCAGAGACGACCAGTACAAGGAGTGCCGCAGTGCGCATGACGGCCATGCCCCTGCGAGGAATGGTGGTTAGCAAGGCGTACCTCCGCGTGAAACTGCCCCGGACCGTGCAGGGGCTATTGGTGTTCCCGAGGTGGGGCGGCGTTGTCGGCGGAGCACATCACACTCCGTTGATGAGATGCATCGCGATATCCGGGCTGAACGTCCCGGCGGGCGTGGTGGGGGCGATCCCGCACAGTCCGTCGGACGATCCGGGGGTCTTGATCCACAGCAGCATCTCCGGCCCACCGCCGACCTGCGGCGCTACACCCAACTTCCGGCCGGCCGGGTTGCACCACTGGCCGTTGGGTCCGTTGCCGTTGCGACTGCTGTCGAACACGAACGGCTTGGTGTAGCCGCGGCTGGCGAGACTGCTGTTCAGGGCGTTGGCGTAGGTCGTCGACTGGGAGTTCCAGTAGTAGTTCGCCACGTTGACCGAGAAGCCGTGGATGTTGGCCAGGCCGGCGTCATTGAGCCGCTGGGCCATCACCGACGGATCGACCCAGCCGGCGTTGGCGGCGTCCAGGTACGCCCATGTGTTCGGCGCGCGGTCGCGGAACTGCTGGGTGGCGAACAGCAGCATGCCGTTGCGCTCGGCGATGGCCGCCGCGGACATGCAGGCGAAGTCGCCGAACGAGTCCGGCTCGATGATGACGATGGCGGGCCGGGTCCCGATGGCGGAGGCGAAGGCGGCGATCCAGGTGCGGTACGCGGCCGCCGAGCCGGCGCCGCCAGCGGACTGGCCGCCGCAGGCGTCACGGCCGGGGATGTTGTACGCCACCAGGATCGGCAACTTGCCCGCGTTGGCCGCGCGCCCGACGTACGCGCCGACGGCGGTACCGATGGTGCCGGACGTGTTGCCGAACCACTTGGCGATCGGGCGACTGGCGATGGACGCCTGGATGCTGGCCGCCCGGGAGTCGTTGGGGTTGTTGCGAACCCAGGTGCCGGGTACCGAGTCCGGGTCGGCGAAGAAGCCGTTGGTCAGACCGACGGGGCTGGCGAGTGGACGGACTCCGACGGCGGCCGGCGCATCGGTCGCCGCGGAGGCGACGAGGGCCGGCTGGACGGTGAGGGCGGCGGCGGTGACGGCGATGGCGGCCGCGAGCGATACCCGGCTCTTGCGCACGGGAACCTCCTTGAATGGGTTAACGGGATCAGGCGCGCAGCGCGAAATCGGCGGGTGTGACCTCGGTATGGAGCGGTTCGTCGGCAATCCATCGACTGAGCTCGTCGAGGGTGAGGTCGCTCAGCCGCAGGGCCTCGGTGCCCAGCGAGCCGGCGATGTGCGGGGTGATGACAACATTCGGCATGGCGCGGAGCGGGTGCCCGGGTGGCAACGGCTCCGGATCGGTCACGTCGAGCATCGCGAACAGCCGGCCGGAGCCGCACTCTGCCGCGAGCGCGTCCATGTCGATCAGGCTCCCGCGGGCGGTGTTTATCACGGTGGCGTGGTCGGGCAGCAGCGCGAGTTCGGCGGCGCCGATCATGTGTCTCGTGGTGGCCAGCGCCGGGGCGTGCAGCGACAGGATCTCGCTGCGCGGCAGCATGTGGCGCAGGTCGAGCAGGGTGGCGCCGGCCCGCGCGACCTCGTCGGCGGCGGCATAGGGGTCGGCCACCAGGCATTCCGCGGTATCGAGGCAGCCGAGCAGGTCGACGACCCGGCGGCCGACCTGGGAAAATCCCACGATGCCGATGGTGCGTCGGTAGTTGGACAGGTGCCCGTACCGGGCGGGGTCGCGCACCGAGGTGGCGGCATTCGGGTCCCTGGCCAGAAACGGCGCCTTCTTACCGGCGAAGATGATCGCGGCGAGGGTGTACTCGGCCACCGGGATCGCGTTGGCGCGGGCCGCGCTGGTGACCCGGATGCCCCGGCTCCAGACGCTGCTGGACACGATCGGGCGCACGCTGCCGGCGCTGTGGAACACGGCCCGCAGGGCGGGCGCCGCGGCCAGCCGTTCCGGCGTCAGGGTCGGCGCCCCCCACGAGGTGAGGAGCACCTCGGCGGAGCCCAGCCGGGAGCGCGCCGCCGGGGAGTCCAGCTCGTCGACCCACACCGGATCGGCGGCCGCGACGAGGTCGCCGAGGCGCTCCAGGCGCACGTGGTCGAACTGCGCCTGGAACGAACCGCGGTCCATGACCACCAGGGCCTCGGGCTTCGACCTGATCGACACGGGTCCTCCTCGCTGGCGACAATCGCGTGGGGCGGTCTACCGGCGGTCAACGGCACATATGCGTTGACGGTGATCGATTGAAACAAGCTGTTAACGAATATCGATAGTCCGAGCCGAACCGATACCGCTACTGTGCAGTCACGGACGAACAGATTCGTTCACGTTCAATCAGCACCGGGAGGCGCATCGGTGGGGGCGGATCGGACATTCACCCTTCACCGCCAGGAACGGCTGATGGCGGAGCTTCGTCGACACGGTGCGGTCCGGGTCGCCGAGCTGGCCGCGCTGCTGAACGTCAGCGAGGTCACGGTCCGACGCGACATCATCGCGCTGGCGGCGCAGAAAATGGTCACGAAGGTACACGGCGGGGCTATCCTGCCCACCTCGATCGAGCCGGTTCCCCGTCGACCGCGCACCGTGCCCACCCGCTTCACCCTCGGCATGGTGGTCCCGTCGCTGGACTTCTACTGGCCGCCGATCATCGCCGGCGCGCGCAACGCCGCGGCGGCGCTGGGCGTCGACGTCCAGCTGCGGGGGTCGAGCTACGACGCGGTCGAGGACCGTCGCCAGATCACCTGGTTGATCGAGGCGGGAAAGGTCCAGGGTCTGCTCATCGCCCCCGACGTGGACGGGGCGGGCGCCGCCGAGCTCATCGACTGGATCTGTGGTCTCGGCGTGCCGAGCGTCCTGGTGGAGCGCCAGCCGCCGAACTGGACCCCGGCACGCCCACTGGAATCGGTCCGCAGCGACCACGACGTCGGAATCGAACTGGCGGTACGCCATCTGCACCACCACGGCCACCGCCGGATCGGGATCGTCCTGTCCCACGAGAGTCCGACCTCCGCGCACCTCGCGCGCGGCTGGACCGCCGTGTGCGCCGGCCTCGGCCTCCCCGACGACCTGGTGATCCGCTCGTCCGTGCGACTGGACGCGCCCGGGCACCGCGAGATCATCGGTGACATCCTGCGGCGGTGTGGGCGGACCGGGACGACGGCTCTCATCGTGCACAGCGATCCGGACGCGATGTCGGTCGCGCAGTTCTGCGCCGAGCAGGGCCTGTCCATCCCCGGGGATCTCGCGCTGGTGTCCTACGACGACGAGGTGGCGCACCTGGCGGAGCCGCCGTTGACGGCGATCCGTCCGCCCAAGCGGCATGTCGGGCGGGTGGCCGTGGAGCTCATGGTCTCCCGGTTGCTGGAAGGCGAACGCCGCCCGGCCGAGCGGGTACTGGTCTCCCCCGAGCTCATCATCCGCGGCTCGTCGGTTCGCGGTCCGAGACGATGACGCCGTTACCCGGTCGCCGCTAGGGCCGGGGTGACGGCGCGGGCAACGTCAGGTCCGAGGCCACACCGTCAGCCCAGCGCACCGCGACGACAGCGGACGCGTCCGGACCCGAGGTCACCGTGACCTCGGGCGGCACCCCGGGGTCCCCGCCGCCGGAACCGTACAGGGCCACGAGCGCGACGTACACCCAACCCACGCGGGGTGTCGCCGCCGTGCGCAGCACCGGCACCGCGGTGTACGCGCCGAGCGGTGACGCGTCGTCCACCCGGCGCACCGAGGCTGTGTCGAAGCCCGCGACGCCCGTCAGCACGGAGGTGAGACGCCGCCCGATGGCGGCACCGACCGGGTCAGGCGCGGTGCGCTCGACCGGGGCGACGGCGTCGGTCACCGGCCATCCGCTGAATTCGAGCACCGTACGGTCGTCGAGGCCGACCGCGGAGTCCAGCCGGGCGGCCCGCACCTCCCACGCTCCCCGCACGAGCGAGCCGATGGTCACCGTCGGTCCGGTGCGCACCGTACCGCCTCGGCCCGCGCCGTGGTCGGGGCCGGTGTCCTCGTGCGTGGCGACCCAGTGCGTACGGGCCTGGGACACCGCCCGGGCGGCCACGCCGATGCGGTCACAGCTCAGCCGCTCGAAGCCGTTGCGGTGGGTGGCCTGACCGGCGGCGTCGACCAGTACCACGGAGTTGTCCGGCGGACGGGCGACGGCCGCGTCCCCCAGTGGCGGCAGGGTCGCCGTGCTGTACCCCAGCCGGGCGTACAGCGGTGAGTCGGACCGCTCATCGCCCGGCATCGAGTGGTCGGTCCCGTGGTTCACCACGCGGACCACGCCGTCGCTGCGGGTACCGGCGACCAGCCAGCCCGGTGCCGGCAGCATCGCCAGGGTGTCGCCCCGCTCGACCGGCAGCGGCTCCTCGACCGCCGTCCACACCGGGTGGTCGGCCGGCAATGACAGGCCGAACATGCCCTTGGCCGCCCAGTACGGTGAGCCCGGCCCGGAGTACGCCTGCGCCATCGCCGGCCACGCATGGTGCCAGCCGAGATTCAGCAGCCCGCGCTCGTCCGGCACGCCATGGGACGTGAAATGGCCGAGCATGCCGCTGCAGACGCGCCGGATCGCGCCGGGCGAAAGGTTCGTGGCGCCCGTCATCGCGCCGATCCAGTACGGTGCGGCGGCCGCGAACCGGTAGGTGAGACTACGGCCCTGCAACAGCGGGGCACCGTCGCCGCCGACCAGCAGGACGGCGTCGTCGAGGTAGCGCGAGAGTCGATGCCGCCATGCCTGCCGCCGGGCATCGGGGCAGTGCGCGCCGGCCATGTCGGCCCACAGCAGCGGGTACGTGTGCAGTGCCCACCCGACGTAATGGTCGTAGGAGCGTTCCGACCCGTCGGTGTACCAGCCCGCACCCTGGTAGAACGACTCGTGCAGCGCCAACCCGGCATCGATGTCCGCCGCCGACCACGGGCCGCCCACCGAACGGAGGAACGTTTCCACCACGATCTGAAACCACACCCAGTTGTTCGGGAAGTACGTCTGCCCGATGACCGTGCCGAGCCACGCCACGATCCGCTCGCGGTCACCGGAGTCCAGCAGGTCCCAGATCCACGGTCGGGTCAGCTGCAGGCCGAGCGCGATCGAACAGGCCTCGACCTTGGCCTGGTCCAGCCGGTCGGGCCGGGGCCAGGCGGTCGGCGAGGCCGGGTCGGTACCGGCGGTCAGCCCGGCGGCGTACCACCCGGCGAGCCCGTGCGGGTCGGTGCCGCCCTCGCCGCGCAATCTGATCGCGGCCAGCAGGAACGACCGCGCGAAGGCCTCCAGACCATCGCTGTCGCGGCCGAAGGCGCTGGCGGGTCCCGGCAGGTCGATCCGGGCGTGGTCGGGGGACGCGAACGCGCGCAGGGCCAGGAGCATGCCGTCCGCGGTCTCGGCCCACCGCCGCCGGGTGCTGCCGGTGAACGGGGAGAGCCGCCGATCGTCGATAGCCATCGTCACT
>JAVHWE010000072.1:0-6139 GCA_032160285.1 Micromonosporaceae bacterium
CAACCGGTCGTAGCGCGGTGCGGGAACGTCGAACTCGATGCTCGCGCCGCGGTGCGACGGGGCCTTCGGCCTCGGCCGGTCGGTCGGTAGTGACAGTTCGGCCGGGAGGTCGGACAGCTGAGCGCGCCAGTAGGCGAGCTGGGAGTTCACGACAGAGCCGGGATCGTCCTCGCTGCCGAGCAGGTCCCGCTGCCACCTGACGAAGTCGGCGTAGCGCATGGCCAGCGGTGCGAAGGACGGCGGCCGTCCGGCGGCGTGCGCCGCGTAGGCCGTGACGAGATCGCGGGCCAGCGGGGCGAGGGACCAGCCGTCCGCGGCGAGGTGGTGCACCACGACCAGCAGCACGTATTCGTCGCCACCCAGCTCACACAGGTGCGCGCGCACCGGCGGGGCGACGCTCAGGTCGAACGGCACCGCCGTGACACGAGCCAGTTCGGCGGGCAGGTCGCTCGCCGATACGGTGGCGCTGCTCATCCGCACGAGTGCCGCCGGCCCGGTGAGCACGCGCAGGCGTGGGGATCCGTCCTGCTCGACGATGATCGACCGCAGTGTCTCGTGGCGAGCCACGACGTCGGACACCGCGTGTTGCAGCGCGGTGTGGTCGAGCGGTCCGGACAGCCGCATGGCCACCGGAATGTGATAGTTCTCCGGCCGGGTCTCCAGCTTGCCGAGAAACCACATCCGGTACTGGGCGAACGACAGCGGCCGGTCGTTGCCGTCGTCGCTCGCCGGCCGCGGGGCCGACCGCGGACCCGGATGCGGATCCCCGAGGCGCGCGGCCAGACCGGCCACGGTCGGGGAGTCGAAGATCGCTTTGAGTTCGAGCTCCACGCCGAGCGCCGAGCGGACGCGATTCACCAGTCGGGTGGCGAGTAGTGAGTGTCCGCCCAGGGCGAAGAAGTCCTCGTCGGTACCGACCTGAGCGACGTCGAGAACCTCGGCGACCAACGTGCACAAGGCTTCTTCCATCGCGGTGGCCGGGGCGGCGGACGACCGCTGCGCGCCCGTCGACGGGGGCGGCAACGCGGCCCGGTCGAGCTTGCCGTTCGACGTCAACGGCAGGGTGTCGACGGCGATCACCGCGGCCGGGACCATGTACTCCGGCAAGAAGGCTGCCGCGGCGCGGCGCACCTGCGCCACGTCGATGCCCCGGTCCGGGTCGCTGGGCACGACGTAACCGACCAGCATCGCAATGCCGGCGGCGCCGGGTCGGATCAGCACTGCCGCCCTGGCCACCGCCGGGTGCCGGGTCAGCGCGACCTCGACCTCCGCCGGCTCGATGCGCGCCCCGCGAAGCGTCAGCTGCGCGTCGGCCCGCCCGACAAACTCCAGGTTGCCGTCGGCGCGCCACCGCACCACGTCGCCCGTGCGGTACATCCGCCCGCCGGCGCTGCTGTACGGGTCGGCGATGAACCGCTCGGCGGTGCTGCCCGGCCGGCCGACGTAGCCGCGCGCCAAGCCGCGGCCCACCACGTACAACTCGCCCGGCACGCCCGGCGGCACGGGCCGCAGACGCGCGTCGAGCACGTACATCCGGGTGTTCCAGATGGGTCGGCCCAGCGGAAGCAGCGAGCCGGCGCCGGGATCTTCGCGGTCGTCCCAGCACCCCGCGTCGATGGTGACCTCGGTGGAACCGTACTTGTAGTGGACCGCCGCGCCCAGCACGTCGCGGGCCCGATCGCGCAGCGCGGTCGTCAGCCCTTCGCCACCGACGAACAGTCGCCGCACGCAGGAACAGTGCGCAATGTCAGGTTGGTCCAGCAGGGCAGCGAGGACGGTCGGCACGAAGTGCACCGCGGTGATGCGCTCGCGTTGGATGACCTCCGTCAGGTAGCCGAGATCCCGATGTCCGCCAGGCCGCGCGACGACGGTGCACGCCCCGACCTGCAGCGGCCAGAACAACTCCCACACGGAGACGGTGAAACCAACCGGTGTCTTGTGCAGCACGCGGTCGCCGGGGCCGAGCGGATAGCTGGCCTGCAGCCAGGCGAGCAGGTGCGTGATGCTGGCATGGGACACCAACACGCCCTTGGGCCGCCCGGTGGAGCCCGACGTGAACATCACGTATGCCGGATGCTCGGGCAGCAGCGAAGTCGATCGGTCCGCGTCCTCGACGGCCCGGACGACGGTACCCGCCAGCCGTACGACGGTGGCGGGGTCGTCCAGGACCACGGTGATGCGGCCGGGCGGCACGGCGCCAGCCGCCTCGGCCACGGTGACCACCACGCGCACCCCGGTGTCGGTCAGCATCCCGGCCAGCCGCTGGGCAGGCTGACCAGGCTCCACAGCGACGTACGCGGCCCCGGTCTTGGTCACCGCGTGCACGGCCGTGACCAACCGGGCGGAGCGGGGAAGGAGCACCGCGACGACGTCCTCGGGTCCGACCCCGAGCGAGATGAGATGGTGGGCCAGCCGGTTGCTCTGCTCGTCGACCTGGGTGTAGGTGAGGGTGCCGGCCGCGTCGGTGAGAGCGGGCGCGGCCGGGGTGCGGGCGACCTGAGCGGCGAACAGCGCCGGCAGGGTACCGGCCTGCCACGGGTGGCCGGTGTCGTTCCAGTCGGTGATGGTCAGCTGCCGCTCGCTGTCGTCGAGCAGGCCGAGATCCGCTATTCGGCGGGTCGGGTCGGTGACCGCCGCGGTCAGTATTCGCGTGTACCGGGACACCAGCGCCCGGGCCGTTTCCGGGGTGAACAGGTCCGAGGCGTATTCCAGCGCGCCGGCCATCGCCCCGGCCGCGACGCCGGCGGCGCCTTGGCCGCCGAGGCTCCACTTCAGGTCGTACGGACTGACGCCACCGCTGAGCCGCTGCACCGATACGTCGATGGCGGGCAGGGTGACCTGGGCGTCCACATTGTTCTGCAGGTTCAGCAGCACCTGGAACAGCGGGTGGCGGGCCAGCGACCGAGCCGGCTGCAACGCCTCCACCAACCGCTCGAACGGCACATCCGCATGCGCGAACGCCGCCAGATCCACCTCCCGCACCCGCGCCAACAACTGCGCGAACGTCGGATCCCCCGACACATCCGCCCGCAACACCACCGTATTGACGAAGAAACCCACCACATCGTCAACCGCAGCATCCGTACGACCCGCCACCGGCGAACCGACCGGCACATCCACACCCGCACCCAACCGCGACAACAACGCCACCAACGCCGCATGCAACACCATGAACACGCTGACGTCCGCGTGCTGGGCCAGCCGGCGCACCGCCTGGACCAGCGAGGGCTCCAGCACGAACTCGACCAGGCCGGCGCGGTGTGAGGCGTGCGCGGGGCGGGGCCGGTCCGCGGGCAGCGGCAGGGTGTCGGGCAGAGCGTCCAGCGTTCTCGTCCAGAACGCCAGTTGCCGGCTCGCCAACCCGTCCGGGTCGTCGCCGCCGAGCAGGTCTCGCTGCCAGAGCGCGTAGTCGGCGTACTGCACCGGCAGCGGTTGCCAGCGTGGCGGGTGGCCGGCGGCGCGGGCCGCGTACGCGGACACCACGTCGCGGGCGAGCGGCGCCAGCGACCAGCCGTCCGCGGCGATGTGGTGCAGCACCAGGACGAGCACATGCACGTCCGGACTCTCCCGCCACAGTCCCACCCGCAGCGGAGGGTCGGTGGCCAGGTCGAACGGTTCAGTCATGATGTGCGCCAGCGCCGCGTCGAGGTCAGCCGGGGCGGCCTCGACGACCGGTGCGTCCAGTCGCACCTCGTCGGGGTCGAGCACCACCTGACAGGGCTCACCGTCGACCTCGACGAAAACCGTCCGCAGGCTTTCCTGGCGTTGCGTGACGTCGCGTAGGGCCGTCCGTAGCGCCTCGACGTCGAGGCCGCCGACGAGTCGGACCGCCATGCCGATGTTGTTGACTCCGGACTGCCCGTCCAGGCGGTGCAGGAACCACAACCGGCGTTGCGCCGACGAGACCGGCAGCCGCGACGGCCGCGGCCGGGCCACCAGCGGTGGGCGCGGCGCGGTGTCCGCCACCCGGATCAGCCGGACGAGCTGGGCGACCGTGGGCGCCTCGAACACGGCGCGGACGCCTACGTCGACCCCCAACGCGGCGCGGATCCGCCCGGTCAGCCGCATGGCAAGCAGCGAGTGACCGCCGAGCTGGAAGAAGTCGTCATCGACGCCGACCGTCGGCCGCTCGAGCAAATCGGCGATCAGGTCGCACAACGCCGCCTCGGTCTCGTCGCGGGGCCGCTGGCCCGCCGGAGCCGCCGGGTCCTGCGGGGCAGGCAGCTGAGCACGATCGACCTTGCCGCTCGCAGTGCGTGGCAACGCCGCAACGACCACGAGGGCCGGGACACTGTACGCCGGCAGCCGCTCGGCGACCCAGGCGAGGATCGCTGCCGTGTCGAGCGTGGTGTGTGGACGTGGCGCCACATAGGCGATCAGGCGGTGGCCCGCCTGGGCGTCCGGGCGTACGGTCGCCGTGGCGTCGGCGATGTCGGCGTGGCTGCGCAGCACCGCGGCCACCTCGCCGAGTTCCACCCGGAAGCCGCGCACCTTCACCTGGTCGTCGGTGCGGCCCAGGTACTCCAGGTGTCCGTCCGCGGTCCAGCGGACGACGTCGCCCGTGCGGTACATCCGCTCGCCGTCACCGAAGGGGCACGCGACGAAGCTCTCGGCCGACCGGGAGCTCCGGTGCAGATATCCCCGCGCGACACCCGCACCGACCAGGTACAGGTCACCCGCCACCCCGATCGGTGTCGGCCGCAGCCACCGGTCGAGCACATACGCGCGGGTGTGCCGCAGCGGCCGTCCGATCGGCGGGTCGCTCTGCAGCACCCGGCCATCGTCGTGCCAGGCGGTGGCGTACACCGTGGCCTCGGTCGGGCCGTAGATGTTGGCGACGGACGTACCCGGCGCGACGCGGCGTAGCTGTCGGACCAGATCGGCGGGCAGGGCCTCGCCGGCCAGCGCGAGCATGCCGACCCGGGGTGCCACACCGCGCGCGAGCAGGGCCGCCATCGCCGATGGCACCGTGCAGAGCAGGCTTCCCGGGTATGAGGTGTCAGCCAGCGCCAGCACGTCGGGCAGGATGCGGACCTGCCCGCCGGCCAGCAGCGGGAGGACGGTGTCGAAGACCGACACGTCGAAGCTGAGCGAGGTGGTCGCCAGTACGGCCGTGAACCGGTCGCGGCCGAGTTCGCCGACGGCCCAGTCCAGCAGCGCCGCCACGTTGGCGTGGGTGACGGCGACGGCCTTCGGGCGACCGGTCGAGCCGGAGGTGAACACCGTGTACGCGAGGTGGTCGGGGAGCAGGCCGGTGTCCCGCGGCGAGGTTGTCGGCTCGTCCGGCAGCGCGGGCGTGCGGGTGTCGACCGTAAGCCAGGGCATTCCGTCCGGCAGACGGTCGGCGGCGGTTGCGGTGGTGACGGCACACACCGGACGTGCCTCGTCCAGGAGTGCCGTCACCCGCGCCGCCGGAAGGGTGAGGTCCAGCGGCAGGTAGGCCGCCCCTGCCTTCAGCACCCCCCAGAGGGCGACGAGCATGTCCACCGACCGGGGCAGGGCGATCACGACCAGCCGGTCGCAGCCCGCGCCGCGGTCGATGAGACGCCCGGCCAGCCGGTCGGCGGCGGCGTCGAGTTGCCGATAGGTCAGCTGCTCGTCCGCGCAGCGCACCGCGGTCGCGTCGGGAGTGGCGCGGACCTGCTCTTCGAACAGGTGGGGCAGGGTCCGGCGAGGCGCGTCGCGGCGGGTGCCGGTGAACGTCGCGAGCAGGAGCCGCTCGGCGGGATGGGTGAGGTCGATCGCGCTGAGGCGGGCGTGCGGTTCGGCGAGGACAGCCAGCACGACCCGGTGCAACCGATCGGTGACGGCCTGCCCGGCGGCCACGTCGAACAGATCGGTGGCGTACTCGACGCTCCAGTCGAGACCATCCGGCTCGCCGGTCGCCGTGCGCCGCTCGACAACCGTGACGGTCAGGTCGAACTTGGCGGCGGCGGCGTCCACGGGGTATGGCGTGGTCGTAAGTCCGGGTAGGTCCAGCGGCACCTGTTCGTTGTTCTGCAGGGCGAGCATGACCTGGAACAGCGGGTGGCGGGCCAGCGACCGAGCCGGCTGCAACGCCTCCACCAACCGCTCGAACGGCACATCCGCATGCGCGAACGCCGCCAGATCCACCTCCCGCACCCGCGCCAACAACTGC
>JAVHWE010000081.1:0-10356 GCA_032160285.1 Micromonosporaceae bacterium
TGTCCATCATCAACGACCTTCTCGACCTCGCGAAGATCGAGTCCGGTCGGGTCCAGATCGCTCTCGAGCCGGTCGACTGCCTACGCGTGATCGAGGAGGTCGTGCAGTCCCTGCAGCCGCTGGCCGAAAGCAAGGGATTCGCCCTGCGCGTCGAGGCGTTCGCCGGTTCGGTGTCCGCCTCGGCGGACCGCCGGGCACTGGGCCAGATACTGATCAATCTGGTGAACAACGCGATCAAGTTCACCGACACGGGCGAGGTGTGCGTGTGCCTGATTCCGGCCATCGAGGGTGAAGGGCTCGCACGGATTTCGGTCCGCGACACGGGCCCCGGCATCCCGGAGGCGGATCTCGACCGCGTCTTCCGCGCGTTCGAACGAAGCGCCGCCAGCGCGAAGGCCACCGACGAGGGGACCGGGCTGGGCCTTCACATCTCGCAGAAGCTCGCCGAGTTGCTGAACGCCACCGTCACCGTGTCCAGCGTCGTCGGTGAGGGCAGTACGTTCACCATCTCGCTGGTCGGGCTGTGAGGTGACCGGCAATGGGCGCCCGAATTCTCGTCGTCGAAGACACCCCGCACAGCCTCCAGCTCATGACGTACCTGCTGAATGCGTACCGGCACACCGTCGTCGCGGCGGTGACCGGGGAGCAGGGCATCGAGTCGGCCCTGGCCTCACCACCGGACCTGGTCGTGATGGACCTGCAACTGCCCGGCATCAACGGCTTCGAGACGCTGAAGGCGCTGCGGTCGATACCGGACCGTGCCGCCGTCCCGATCATCGCGGTGACGTCGTTCGCGATGGTGGGTGACCGCGACCGGGCACTGGACGCCGGATTCGATCACTATATGACCAAGCCCATCGACCCGGAAACCTTCACCGACGAGATCGACGCGCGGCTGCCGCAGCGGCTTCGCGGGTCTGTACCCCAGCGAGCCGCAGCGGAACCGACACCGGCCGTGGGCCCGGCAACCGCCGGCCCACAGGGTCGGGCCGCCGCCGACATCCTGATCCTTGACGACTCTCTCATCAACCAGACGCTGTTGCGAAGCATGTTGGAGCCGCACGGATACCGGGTCCGGACGGCGTTCACCGTCGAAGAGGCCATCGCCGCCGCCGACCACGTGCGCCCCGACCTCGTGCTGTCCGACGTCCATGTGGGCCGGCGATCCGGCGGCGAACTGCTCGCCTACCTGCGCACCGTGCCCGTTCTCACCGTCGTGCCGTTCGCCTTCCTGAGCGCCACCACGGATTGGCAGGATCCGCTGGCCGGTGGTGGCACGACCCGCTTCATCCGTCGCCCCATCGACCCACCGGTCCTCCTGGACGAGGTCAAATCGTTACTGCGCAACCGATGTGAAGACTGACCCGATGTTCACCGTGCTGATCGTCGACGACCGCTCCACCAACCGGGAGCTGGTGCGTACCCTGCTGACGTACGGAGGCCACAAGGTCATCGAGGCCCACGAGGGCGCCGAGGCGCTCGACCTCGCCCATGCCCAGCATCCCGATCTGGTCATCACCGACATCCTCATGCCGGGCATGGACGGATACCAACTGGCCCGCGAGCTTCGCGCCGCCCCGGACACCGCCGCGACACCCATCGTGTTCTATACGGCGAACTACCAGGAAGCCGAAACCCGACCCTTCGCCGAGGCGTGCGGCGTCGCACGGGTGCTGCTGAAGTCTGCCGACCCGCAGGTGCTGATGCAGACGATCGACGAGCTGTTGGCCGAGGGCCAGGTGGCCGCCACGCCGATCGACACCGCGAAGACCGACTATGAACACCTGCGCGCGATCAGCGCGAAGCTCTTCGACAAGGCCACATTGCTCAGCGACACCGAGATGCGGTTCAGGCTGATGGCCGACTCCTCGCCGGTGGGCATCGCCTTCGGCGACCGGCACGGGTCGGCGAACTACATCAACGGCCGGCTCATGGACATCATGCGACTGCCGGCCGACAGCCTTCTCGGACTCGGCTGGTTGCTGTGCTCCGACAACGCGTCCTCCGATCAGATCCTTCGGGTCGCGCGAGGCAGCGGGCCCCGCGACGTCCAGTACCGCTGCCACACTTCGGTCGGATCGCCCGACACGACGCTGCGTTGGCTGAATGTGCACGTGCAGACCATCCACGACGACGACGGCCACCACGCCGGGTTCGTCGCCACCATCGACGACGTGACGACCCTGGTCGACGCCGACCGGCAACGCCTCGCCACGGTCCGCCAGCACGACATCGACGCCAAGAACCGGGCCACCGAACGCCTGGACAGCCTCAGCACACTCGCCGGCGGCGTCGCCCACGACTTCAACAACATTCTCGGCTCCGTCCTGGCCTTCGAAAACTTCCTCTCCGAATCCATCACCGAGCTGACCACCGCCGGCACCCTCGACGCCGAAACCGGCCAGGCGCTCCTCGCCGACCTGGCACAGATCCGCAAGGGCGGCCAGCGGGCCACCGGCCTCACCCAACAACTGCTGACGTTCGGCAGCCGCAAAATCATCAACCTGTCGCCGCTCGACCTCAACCAGGCGGTACTCGAATCCAGCGACATGCTGGCGCCGGCCATCGGGGCGCACATCAACATCATCACCCATCTCGCCCCCGACCTGCGCCCGGTCCTCGCCGAACCGACCATCATCGCGCAGGTCCTGCACAACCTCACCCTCAACGCGAGTCAGGCCATGCCCGAGGGCGGCACGCTCACCATCGTCACGTCCAACGTCGACGTCACCGAGGTGTCAGACCTGAGCGGCCCCCCGGCAGCCGGCACCTACGCCCGGTTGACGATGCGCGACACCGGCCATGGCATGACACCGGAAACCGCCGAGCGCGCCGTCGAACCGTTCTTCACCACCAGGGGCCACGGCCACGGCACCGGGCTCGGACTGGCCACTGTGTACGGCATCGTCAACCAGCTGGGCGGCGTCCTCCGCATCACATCGGCCCCCGACCGTGGCGCCGCCATCACCATCCACCTCCCGACCACGGCCGAACCGGTCGAGGCGCCGCCGGACATCCGCGCGCCCGCCGGTGGCACCGAAACCATCCTGGTTGCCGAGGACGAGGACGGAATCCGCGACACGCTCGCCCGGGCCCTGTCCACCGCCGGCTACACCGTCCTGGCCGCTTCCAACGGGCCGGCCGCACTCGAACTCGCGCAACGCCATCCGCACCCCATCCACCTGCTGCTCAGCGACGTCGTCATGCCCGGGATGCTGGGCGACGAACTGGCCACGCTGCTCCTCGAGCAGCGGCCACATGCCAAAGTACTGTTCATGTCCGGCTACGCCGGCGATCTCATGAACCGGTACGGCGTACTTCAACCCGGCGTGACCGTCCTGCCGAAACCGTTCACCACGGCTGAGCTCCTCAACGCGGTCCGCGCCATCATCGATATCGTCGCCGGCTGAGACCCGGTTCGACGCGGGCGGGCCGGACCCGACGATAATTGCCGGGTGGCCCACGGATCGCTGAATGCGCGACCGCCGTCCCCGGAGCCGGTGAGCCCGGTACCGCTCCGGCCGGTGCGGCGGTCGACGCTGGTACAGAGCTGGCGCGACCTCGGGTTCGTGCACTGGGCCGTCGACCCCGAGGTGGTCGCCCCGCTGCTACCGGCGGGTACCCGACCGGACACGTTGGGCGGCGTCACCTATGTGGGCCTGATCGGTTTCCGCATGGTCGGCGTGGGTTTCCTGTCCGGCCCCGGTGTGCCGTACCTCGGCACGTTCTGCGAAACGAACGTGCGACTGTACAGTGTGGACGACGCGGGGCGGCGGGCCGTCGTATTCCGCTCGCTGGACGCGGCGCGGCTGCTGCCCGTCCTGGTCGCACAGGTGGCTTTGCGGCTGCCGTACAAGTGGTCGGCTATGAATCTGACCGCGGACCGTGACGTCCTCACCTACACCAGCCGGCGACGGTGGCCAGGCCCACGTCACACCCGCAGCCGGATGGTGATTCGGGTCGGTGGGCCGATCGACCGGCCCACGGAGTTGGAGCATTTCCTCACCGCCCGCTGGGCGCTGCACGTGCGGGCGTACGGGCGGACGCTGTACCTGCCGAATGACCACCCACAGTGGCCGCTGCGCCGGGCCGAGCTGCTCGAACTCGACGACCACCTGGTGGCAGGAGCCGGCCTGCCGGCACCCACCGGTACGCCGGTCAGTGTGCTCTACTCCCCCGGCGTCAGCGTCCGCTTCGGCTCACCCGTCGCGGTACCCGCCGCCGTGCGCGCAGCCCGTCGAGGGCGGCCCGACGGGGGTGCAGCCCGTCGAAGGCGGGCCGACGGGTCAGTCGCCGGGCGGCACCCGGCGGATTGACCGGATATCGACACCCGCCTGTCCGGGCAGCGAGGCCCGCCGCACTCCATTGCGGTACCCGTCGGTTTCGCGTTGCTCACCGTACTCCGACGTCAGCGACGCGATGCGGTCCTCCAGGTCGGCGAGGTCGCGTTGGCGGTCCGCGGCCAGCTCCCGGCGCATGTCAGCGAGCAGCTCCCGGGTATCCCGCTCGATGGCCGCCGGCTCGGGCACGCCGCCGCGGGTCTGGAGAATGCGTCGCAGAATCTGATCTCGGGAGAACGCGACCAGCACCGCGAGCCAGGCCAGCACGAACAGACCGGTCACGACCGGGAAGATGGCAAGTGCCTGAAGGTTCGGCGGGGGCGGCAGCTGGCCGTTCGGACCGGGCGGGGGCGGTGGCCCCGGCAGATCGGTGACCAGCATGACGACCAGTGCACCGGTGGCGGCGATGGCCGCGATGGCAGCGCCACCGAGCAGCCTGCTCACCTGGAAGTGCAGCCCGCTCTCGGTGGATCCTAGGTCGTCCCCGGTCCGGCCCGTCATGAGCTGAGGCTACTGGCATCTCGCTGGAAAAACGACACCCGGGAGACCCGGTACCCGGGGTGGGCGACGCCGCCTCCGAACGGCTTCGGGTGGCGGGCGTCAGCGTGTCGGGGGTGACCCCGACCGGGCGGCGGTCAGGGCCGCGACGTCCCAGACCTGCACACCCCGGCCGCACACCACCAGCTCACGACCGTTGGGGCTGAATGCCAGGCCGGAGAAGCGACTGCCCCGCACATTTTCGGTCGCGTACAGGTTCTTGATCTCCTGCCCGCTGGCCACGTCGTAGAGGCGTACCGTGTCGCCACCGGCGACGGCAAGGACGCCCCCGTCGGAGCTGAGCGCCACCAGGAACGGCAGGTCCTTGCGGCCGACCGCGTCGCCGAGCTGTCTGTTCTGAGCGACGTCCCACACCCGCGCGGTCGAACCGTCGAGGTCCACGCTGGCCAGCCGCCGACCATCCGCGCTGAATGCCAGGCCGGGCGGCAGGATCGCCTTCTTGACCAGTACCCGACCGATCTGGCGACGCGCCGGCACGTTCCACAGCCGTACCTCGTCGGTGTCCGGTACGGCGCTGACTTCGCCCACCGCGAGCACGCCGTTGGCACTGAACGCCAGGTTGGCCGCCCGCATCCGGTCACCCGCGTCCAGCCGGCCGACCTGGATACCGCCGGCGACGTCCCACAGCCGGACGCCGTCGTCGGCGATGGCCACCGTCGAGCCGTCGGGACTGAAGGCCACATCGGACGCGTGCCCCGTCGACGGCTGGGCAATCTGGGCCCGGGTGCTCGTGCTCCACAGCCGCACGCCGTCGCCGGCCGTGCTGGCGCCGTCAACCGTCGCGTCGTCGCTCGCGGTCGCGATGATCCGGCCGTCACGGTTGAACACGACCTTGCTGATCGGGCGCGTATTGCCGGTCGGGAACTGGCCCTGCCGGTGACCGGTGGCCAGGTCCCACAGCAGGAATGTGTTGTCCCGGCCGACCGTGGCCGCCGTGCGTCCGTCCGGGCTGAGCGCCGCGCTCGCCATCTCCACCCCGACCGCGATCGTGGATTTCAGCGACACCGCGGCCGGTGAACTGGCCACGCCCGGTTGTGGCGGCGGCGCGTCGGCCCCCTGGCTCACCGCCGCGACGGCCACCAACGCGACCGCTATCCCCGACCCGATCACGATCGCGATCCGGCGACCGGCACGGGGCGTCAGCGCGGCGCTGGCAGGGCGTCGGGCGGTTCGCGGCCGCGCCTGCGGCTGAACACGCGTCGGATACCCGATGACCGGTGCGGACACCGCGGCCGGGTACAGCGGGACCGAGTCGCCCGGCAGGTCGCAGCCGGCGTCGGCCCCACCCACCGGCGCGCCCACCTCACTGCCGCCCAGCCCAGCGCCGCCCAGCCCAGCGCCGCCCAGCGCACTGCCGCCCAGATCAGCGCCGCCCAGATCAGCGCCGCCCAGCCCGGTGCCGCCCGGTGGCGCCGTCGGCGCGAAGCCGCCCGGTGCCGCGGTGGGATCGGTCCGGTCTGATGGGACGGCCGCGCGATCGTCACGCGGCAACGCGCTGTCCGCGGCCCGGCCCGGCCGCCCGAGCAGCCGGAACAGGACGGCGCCGGCGTCCGGCCGGTCGGTCGGCTCCTTGGACAGGCACAGTGACACCAGACCGCGCAGCCCCTCCGGTACCCCGTCGAGGTAGGGCGGTTCGTTCAGTACCCGGTGCATGATGCGCGGTACCGAGTCGTCGTCGAACGGCGGGCGGCCCTGCGCGGCGAACGCGACCGTCGAGCCCCAGGCGAACACGTCCACCGGGGTGCCGACCGGCGCGCCGGTGAACTGCTCCGGCGCCATGTACCCCGGAGTGCCGAGGATCCGGCTGGTCACCGTGGCGGTGGCGTCCAGCGCGCGGGCGATGCCGAAGTCGATGACCCGGGCGCCGTCCGGCCCCATCAGCACATTGGCCGGTTTGAAGTCGCGGTGGACCACACCCGCCTGGTGGATGGCGGCCAGCGCGGTGATCGTACCGACCGCGAGCCGGTCGAGCGCGGGGCCGACGATGGCCCCCTGCCTGCTGACCCGCTGCTGCAACGACGGGCCCTCGACGTACTCGCTGACGATGTACGGCCGACGCGCGTCCAGGTCGGCGTCGAGAATCCGGGCGGTGCAGAAAACCGCCACCCGGCGGGCCGCGGCGACCTCCTTGACGAACTGCGCCTTGGACCGCTCCGCGTCGGCCCAGTCGACCCGCAGCACTTTCACCGCGACCGGCGATCCGTCGGGGGCGTCCGCCAGATAGACAGTGCCCTGGCCGCCCTCGCCGAGTACGCCGACTATCCGGTAGCGGCCGATCCATTCAGGGTCATCGGAGTGAAGTTGTCCGATGTGGGGCACGACACCTCCTGCCGGTCAAGGCCAGCACCGGGGGCCCACGTACCAATACGTCACCACGGCACACCACGAAACTCGGACGGTGCCAGACGTGAAGCCGTCATTGACGATTCGTCACTCTGGCGATTCTCCGTTCGGTTGATAAGACCCGGGACGGTCCCCACGCAACCTGCCGTACCGCATCGGCCGTACCTGAATTGCATCCGGACCAGGATCGCATCCGGCGCTGAGCACGGCAAGCAGGCAAATGCTCTGATCAGCCGGGGCCGATCAGAGCTCAGACGCCGTTGTCCTCGCAGGCCGCCTGGACCGTATCCCCCTTTCAGCGGATGCGACACCCGCCATTCGCGTAATCCTGCCAACGATCAATCTCCGACAGATGCGAACGCCCCGGAATGGTACCGATCGGTAACCGTTCCGGGCCGAACGCGAGCCCTTCTCGGCTCAACCCACGCCGGCGATCCATTCGTCTCACCGTGTTCACGAGGTCGGTGCCCGCGACCATTCTCCGGACAGATCTTGGACGTTCGCGCACCCGGATGACACGCACGTCCACGGTCGCGGCGCGGATAACGGGAGGGCGGCGTCAGCGGGGGGAGTTGGCGGGGGTTGCGGCTCTTCGGGTACGAAGCGGCGGCGGGCGTCGTCGCCGGGCGCCGGGGGACGACACCACCCGGGGCACCACCCGATGGACGGTGGCCAACACGGACGCCATCACCCACGCGGCCGTACCGGAGATGCCCATCGCACCACCGGCGTATGCGGCGAACAAGCGGCGGCGGCCCAGCTCGTCCGGCGGCGTCGACAGCACCTGGTCGGTCAGCTGTACCGCCACCCACGCCCCGGCCAGGAGGGCGAGCCCGGCCACCACGAGCGCGACCACGGCGTACCGGTTCGAGCGGTCATAGTCGACCGCGCCGTGACTGCGCTGCGCGACGAGGATGAACAGGCTCGCCGCGCCCGCCCAGGCACCGACCACGAGCAGGGCCGCGACCGCGTCACTCGGACGGTGCCAGCCGGCCGACAGGGTGGCCACCCCGGCGACCGCGGTGACCAGCGCACCGAGTACGGCACCGACGCCGCGGTAGATGCCGGGCAGCACCAGCAGGAACGCGACCGCGACCGAGGCCGCGATGGTGGTGTGCCCGCTCGGCAGGCTGTTCCCGGCCGCCGCCCGTTCCGGGTCGATACCCAGGTCCGGCCGGTAGATGACCTGCTTGAGGACCTGCGTGGTGACGTTGGACCCGACGATGAGCACGATCGCGCCGAACGCGACCGCGATCCGGCGGCGCATCAGGGCGATGAAGCCGACCACCGCCGTAGCCACCATCAACGACACCGCGGACAGGGCATTGAGTACGGTGTCGACGGCGCCACCGACCCTGGCCTGTCCGACGCGGTTGCCGCTGAGCGCCAGCGTGTCCAGCAGCTGGCCGTGCTCGGACCGGACGAAGAAGCGCCACACCAGCACGAAGGCGATCAACTCCGCCCCGGCCAGGATCAGCAACCAGGCAGCCAGGCCGAAGGGCCATCTACGCATGCCGAGTAACCTAGCCGATCTCGGCATACCGGCAACTCGGACAATGGCGCAGGCCCGATGATGTCGGGGTGCGGACGGAGAGGGGACACACAGGTGGCGCTGACGTTGCTACCCGCCGTCGACATCGCCGACGGCCGGGCGGTGCGGTTCACCGGTGACGGGCCGACGGATCCCGATCCGATGGCGACCGCCCGGGCCTGGCTGCAGGACGGTGCGCGGTGGCTGCACCTGGTCGACCTTGACGCGGCATTCCGCCGGGGCGACAACGCGGCCCTCATCACCGCGATGATCGGCGCGTTGGACGCGCGGATCGAACTGTCGGCCGGCGTCTGTGACGACGAGTCGCTGCGCTGGGCGATGTCGACCGGCGCGGCGAGAATCAGCCTCAGCTCGGCCGCGCTCGCCGATCTGGACTGGTGCGTCGCCGCCTGCGGCCGCTACGGTGACCGGCTCGCGGTCGCGCTCGACGTCCACAATGGTCGGATCGCACCCAGGGGATTCGCCGGTGACGCCGGCGGCCTCGACCTTTTCACCACGCTCGACCGGCTCGACCGGGCCGGCTGCGCGCGGTACCTGGTCACCGATGTGACCCGGGACGGCACGCTGACCGGTCCGAACCTGGCGCTGCTGCGGGAGGTGTGCGGGTTCACCGCGCAGCCGGTGGTCGCCAGCGGCGGGGTGGCCGGCCTGGACGATCTCGGGCAGCTCGCGACGTTGGAGCCGGCCGGCCTGGAGGGGGTCATCGTCGGACGCGCCCTCGGCGTCGGCGCGTTCACCGTGGCCGCGGCGCTGGCCGCGCTCGACCGGTCGGCAACCCGTGCCTGACGCGCGCACCGCGCCGCCGCCACCCGCCCCGCTGTTCCCCGGCGCGGTCCCCGCGGCGGGACCCCGACCCGGGCGACAATGAACCGACCGGCTCATCCCCGCCCGTACCTGGAGAGGCTTTGATCATCTACCCCGCCGTCGATATCCGCGACGGACGCTGCGTTCAACTGACCCAAGGCGTGCCGGACACCGAGGTGATCTTCAACGACGACCCGGTCGACCAGGCACGGCGATGGGTCGAGCAGGGTGCGCAGGCCATCCACGTGGTGAACCTCGACGGCACGCTCTCGTACGGCCACGGCGAGGGCCACGGCGGCGGCCGGGGCCACGGCGGCGGCCGGGCGGGCACCGAGCTCGGGCTCAACCTCCAGCGGGTACGCGACATCCGGCGCGCCGTCGACGTCGAGATCCAGTTCGCCGGGGGGCTGCGGTCCGAGGCCGACCTGGAGCTTGCCATGGACCTGAAGGTCGATCGGGTCGTGATCGGCACCGCGGCCGTCTTCGCGCCCGAACTGGTCAGCTGGGCGTTGGCGCGGTGGGGCGCGCAGCGGGTGCTGGTGGCGATCGAGGTGCGCGACGGCGTGGTCGTGTCGCACGGCTGGCAGCGATCCACGTCGCTGGAGCCGGTGGCGTTCGGCCAGCGGATGTAAGGCCTCGGCGTGCGGACCGCGCTGTTCACCGATGTCGAACGCGAGGGCCTGCTCGGTGGGGTCGACCCGGCCCGGGCCGTATCGCTGGCCGAAGCCACCGGGCTCGCCATGGTCATCAGCGGTGGGG
>JAVHWE010000326.1:0-3007 GCA_032160285.1 Micromonosporaceae bacterium
AGCTTGGTACCGACACCGTCGGTGGACGACGCCAGGATCGGGTTGCGGAACTTCTTCGCGTCCAGCCGGAACAGGCCGGCGAACCCGACCCGGCCGACAACGAGCAAGTGGCCGCCACCGAGCAGGCACCGCGGGTCGAGCACGCGCCGGCCGCGGAGAAGTCGCGGAAGCAACTGTGGTCGGCGGCGGCCAACGGCGGCCGCGGCCCCCGGCGACGTACCGTCACCTACGCCGACGCCGGGGTCTCCATTCACGCCGGGGAGCAGGCCGTGGAGCTGCTCAAGAACAAGGTGCACCGGACCTGGCGCCCCGAGGTGGTCGGCGACATCGGCGGCTTCGCCGGGCTGTTCCGGTTGGACGTCAAGAGGTACCGCAACCCGATCCTTGCCTCGTCCACCGATGGTGTCGGTACCAAGCTGGTCGTGGCGCAGGCGCTCGGCATCCACGACACCGTCGGCATCGACCTGGTCGCGATGGTCGTCGACGACCTGGTCGCCTGTGGCGCGGAGCCGCTGTTCCTGCTCGACTACATCGCCTGCGGCGAGGTCGTACCCGATCGGGTGGCCGAGATCGGCGCCGGTATCGCCGACGGCTGCCGGTACGCCGGCTGTTCGCTGCTGGGCGGCGAGACCGCCGAGCACCCCGGTGTGATGCGACCCGACGAGTACGACATCTCCGGTACCGGTGTCGGGGTGGTCGAGGAGGACGACATTCTCGGCCGGGAGAAGGTCGAGATCGGCGACGTGGTCGTCGCGATGCGCTCGTCCGGTCTGCACTCCAACGGGTACTCGCTGGTGCGTCATGTGCTGCTGGGTGCCGGCCGGATGCGGCTGGACAGCGTGGTCGAGGAGTTCGGCCGGCAGCGGACTCTCGGCGAGGAGCTGCTGACCCCCACCAAGATCTACGCTCGGGACTGCCTCGACCTGATCACCGAATGCGAGGTACACGCGCTCGCCCACGTGACCGGCGGGGGCGTGCCCGGCAACCTGGTCCGGGTGCTGCCCGACCACGTCGACGCGGTGGTCGACCGGTCCACGTGGCGGCCGCAGCCCATCTTCGATCTGGTGCGGGCCAAGGGCCGCATCGACGATATGGAGATGGAGAGCACCTTCAACATGGGCGTCGGCATGCTCGCGGTCGTCACCGCCGAGGACGCCGACCGCACCCTCGCCTTCCTGGCCGGCCGTGGGATCGAGTCGTGGCAGGTCGGCGAGGTCATCGAGGGCAGTGGCTCGGTACAGATGGTGGGATCCCACACCAGCGGCTGAAGCCGCGGCACGCGTACGTGGGGGGCGGAGGACGGTTTGTGGTCGGGTATGCGAGGCATCGCCGGGGTCCCCGGTTATGTCGTGATGCAGCCCACCACGCTGTGCAACCTTGACTGCCTGTACTGCTACCTTCCCGAACGTGGCCTGAACCGGAGAATGCCGGTCGAGGTGGCCGGCGCGGTCGCCGGCTCGGTCAATCCGTGGGCCGCCGACGACAGCCGGTTCTCGGTCGTCTGGCACGGCGGCGAGCCGCTCGCGGCGGGCCGGGCCCATCTGGGCGCGTTGATGGCGCCGTTCGCCGGGGTCGAACATCACGTACAGACCAACGCGACGCTGATCGACAACGCCTGGTGTGAGTTCTTCACCGCGCACGACATGCGGGTCAGCGTCAGCGTGGACGGGCCGGCCGACCTCAACGCGGCCCGGGTCGACCGCGCCGGCGCGCCGGCCTACCATCGGATCATTCGGGGGATCGGCGCTCTGCGCCGCCACGGGATCAGCTTCTCGGCGCTCTGCGTGGTGTCCGCCCCGCGCCCCGGTCTCGCGGCGGAGCTGTACGCGTACTTCCTCGATCTTGGTTGTGATGTCCTCGGCATCAACATCGAGGAGCAGGAGGGCGTCAACGGCCGCAGCAACGACTTCGACGCCGACGGGGTCCGGGCCTTCTGGGCCGAGCTGGTGACGGCGTGGCGCGGCGATCCGCGGATCCATGTCCGGGAGATCGAATGGACCCTGCGGTACGCGGGCGCGGTCCTCGACGGCTCCGCCGATGAGGTACTGCCCCGCGCCCTGGACCCGATTCCGACGGTCGCGGCGGACGGCCGGGTGTTTCTGCTCTCGCCGGAGCTGGCCGGCTTCACCGACGCCCGCTACGGCGACTTCAGCAGCGGCAACGTCCTCAATACGCCGCTCGCCGAGATCCTCGGGTCGGCGGTCGGCTCGGCGGGTTGGGTACCGGAGTACCTGGCCGGGGTCGAGGCGTGCCGGGCGACCTGCCCGTACTTCGGCTTCTGCGGCGGCGCGCACGCGGCCAACCGGTACTTCGAACACGGTCGTTTCGACGGTACCGAGACCAATCACTGCCGTAACAGCAAGATCCAGCTACTGGAGGGAGTGCTCGATCATGCCCGAAGCCACTGATCCGGTCGCCGAGCGGGTCCGCGCCGCGGCCGATGGGCTCACGCGCCTGCTCGATGACGCCCGGGATGCCCGGGCCGCCCGTGCGGAGATACCGGGCGGCCACGGGGACAGTGCGGTGTGCGCGTGGAACCACTTCGAAAACATTCCGACGTTCTACAACTGGAACAACCGCCCGCGGTGAGCCGGGACCATCCTGGCGCCGGTAGACGGTCAGGGCGTTACGCCGGCGCAAGCCGACCACTGGGTCGGGCCGGTGCGCACAGCACGCGGCACGCGGATCGAGTCCACGTGCCGGTTGATGAAACGCGAGAGGTCAGCGGCGACCTGGCGGCGAACTGCCGCCCCGATCGTCTTCGTCGTCATCCTCGTCGACGTACTCGCCGTAGTCGTCGACCAGATCACCGGGGGAATCCCGGCTGCTGCCCGCGAGTTCCCGCTGCAACGCGGCGAGGTCTGTGTTAGGGGAATGGTACTTCAATTCCCGGGCCACCCTCGTCTGCTTGGCCTTAGCACGGCCGCGCCCCATGGCTCGACCCCCTCGCACGAAATTACGGGGCGGCCGTCACCGGCGAGCCCCACACGTCAGGCATCTCTCGTGG
>JAVHWE010000122.1:0-3572 GCA_032160285.1 Micromonosporaceae bacterium
TCCAGCGGGACCCGCATGACGATGCCGCGGCCCTCCTTGGTGACCTCAAGCGGACCGTCGCCCGTCCGCGGCTTCATGGCCGCCATGTTGTCTCCCCTCACGCTTTATGGTGTTCAGCTCACCCGAACGGCCCGCCGTACCCGTGAGCTGCGCAGGCTCCGAACGACCGGCCCGCCACAGCGCGCGGACACGCCGAAACGGTGCCGACCGTTGATTTTCCCTGATGAAGGCTCCAAGACCCAAACCGGGGCCAATTTTCTTATGACAGCGTCTGGCGCGTACCGACTATTGCTGTCACAATAGGCGGCCATGCAGGCTCGGTCGGCGCTCTTCGACCTGTACGGAGATCACCTCCGCCCACGTGGCGGCCACGCACCGGTCGCCGCGCTGGTCCGGCTCCTCGGGCCGCTCGGCATCGCCGCGCCGGCGGTCCGCACGGCGGTGTCCCGGATGGTCCGGCAGGGCTGGCTGCACCCGCAGCGGCTGGCCGGGGGGCCCGGCTACCTGCTGACCCCCAAGGCCGCCCGGCGCCTGGACGAGGCCGCCACCCGGGTGTACCGCACCGGCGACAGCAACTGGGACGGACGGTTCGATCTGATCGTGCTCGACCCGCCGCCGCGACGCGCCGACCGCGGCCGGGTCGCGGCCAACCTGACCTTCCTCGGGTACGGGGCCGTCGACGCGGCCACCTGGGTGGCCGCCCGGCCGGCGGCGGAGGTCGAGTCGCTGCTCACCGAGGCCGGTACCCGGTTCGAACGGTTCACCGCCAGCCACGCCGGCGGGCGGCCCGGCGCGGCCGCGCTGATCCGACGGGCCTGGAACCTGGCCGCCATCGGCGCCGCCTACCACGAGTTCGTCCGGGACCTGACCCCGGTCGTGTCCGGCGTCGGCATCCACACCGGCGACGAGAACGCGTACACCGCCCGGTTTACGCTGGTCCACGCCTGGCGGTCGTTCCTGTTCCGGGATCCGCAGCTGCCACCAGAGCTGCTCCCGGTACCGTGGCCGGGCAGCTCCGCCGCCGACTTCTTCCATAGTCACGCGACCCGGCTGCGACCGGCGGCCGACCGGTACGTGGACCGGTGCCTGGAACTCGTCGCGAGCTGACCAGGCGTGGGTTGGTCGCCGGTACCTCCGGAAGGAAGGGCTGATCGTGGCTGACGTTCTGCTGGTGGACCGGGTGGACGGGATCGTCACCCTGACCATGAACCGGCCCGAGTCGCTGAACTCGCTCGATGTCTCGCTCAAGGTGGCGCTGCGGGACGCGCTCACCGACATCGCCGCCGACCGCTCCTGCCGGGCGGTCGTGATCACCGGCGCCGGCCGCGCCTTCTGCGTCGGCCAGGATCTACGCGAGCACGTCGAGACGTTGGAAGCCGGCTCCGCCGATCCGCTGGCGACGGTCCGCGAACATTACAATCCGATCGCGACCCTGCTCGCCGAGCTGCCGCAGCCGGTCGTCGCGGCGGTACGGGGAATGGCCGCCGGCGCCGGGGCCGGGCTGGCCATGCTCGCCGACTTCCGGATCGGCGGCCCGGGTACCGGTTTCCTGATGGCCTTCGCCAACGTCGGGCTGGCCGGCGACACGGGCGCGTCGTGGACGCTGCCACGGCTGGTCGGCCACGCGAAGGCCACCGAGCTGCTGATGCTCGCCGAGCCGGTGCCCGCCCGGCACGCCGAGCGGCTCGGCCTGCTGACCACGCTGGTCGACGACGACAACCTGGTACTGCCGACCGCACGGGCCCTCGCGTCCCGGCTGGCCGCCGGCCCGACGGTGGCGTACGGGCAGATCAAACGCCAGCTGCGGATCGGCGGTACCGGAACGCTCGCCGAGGCCCTCGCCGCCGAGTACGACGCCCAGGCGGCCAGCGGCGCCACCGCCGACCACCGCAGCGCCACGTACTCGTTCGTCCGCAAGGAGCGGCCGATGTTCGAGGGTCGCTGACCGGTCACTCCTCGTCTGACTCCTCGTCCTCCTCGGGGTCGAGGTTGGCCACCTCACCCAGCACGTACGCCCGCATGGCCAGCTCGTCGCCGAGCGGCGACACGAACGCCGGCAGCTCACGCGGGCCGAGCTGCATGGTGTACGTCCAGAACGCCCGGACCGCCTCCGCCGGCGTGGCGGCCTCGATCGGCAGGTGCAGCCCGACCAGCCATTCCCGCGTCGCGCCGTTGACCGGTTGAGCCGCCCGGGCCCGGCCCAGCAGCGCGGCGAACCGGTCGGCGCCCAGCGGGTACGGCCCCGGCGCTGGGCCGGCCAGACCGTCCGCGCGAAGCGGTGCGTCGAACAGCCGGTGGGTGTACGCCACCGCCAACGCGTCGACCGGTCCGTCCACGATGCCCGGATCGTCTGGGTTGTCATCGCCGGTGATCGCCACCACCCGACCCAGCCCGAACACCACCGGTTCGGCGTCACCGGCCAGCAACGCGACCTCGTCACCGACGGCGGGTACCGGACCGTCCAGGCCGGTCAGGTCCAGCGTCTCGTGCCGGAACAGCCGCTCCGCCGCGTACCGCTCCGCGGGTACGACCACCGTCCAGTACGCCATGGCCTCATCCCATCACGAGCGCCCGCCAACCCTGCGGGGTAACCGATCCTGCCGGCTGGGCCGGGTCGATACCCACTGCCCGCCACGCCACCGGCCCCGGTACCAGCTTGCGGACGGCCCGACCGGGCTGCCGATCGACCAGGGCCAACAGCCGCGTGAGGCGACGTGCGGCAGCCGGCGACAGTGGATACGGCCTGATCACCACCAGCGCGGCGGTCACCCCGGGCGGCGGCCGGAAGCAGGCCGGCGGCAGCGCGCGCACGATCTGGATGTCGTTTCGCACCGCCACCCGCCGCGCCGCGCCGTCACGCGGCGGGCCGGTCAGCCGCTTCGCCACCCCGTACTCCACCACCAGATCCGCGCGAAGCAACGAGGGAACGCCCCCGTCGAGCAACCGGCGCAGCAGGGCGGCCGTGGTCGCGAAGGGGATGTTCGCGACCACCCGGAACGGTCGCCGGGGCAGCGGCACCGCCAACAGGTCGGCACTGACCACCCGGACCCCCGGCCAGTCGGCGAAGCGGGCGGTCAGCCGTCGCGCGTACGAGGGTTCGCGCTCGACGGCGATGACGCGTGCCCCCGTCGCGGCCAACGGCGCGGTAAGCGCCCCCAGGCCCGCGCCGAGGTCCAACACCAGGTCGTGCGGGCCGACTCCGGTCGAACGGACGATCTCAGCGGCGAACCGGGGACGGAGAAAGTGCGCACCCGACCGGCCCGGCGGCGCCGCGTTCCGCCCGGACACGGGCGACCATCACCATGAACATCACCGGCACGCTAGCCATCCCGACCGGATATCGCGACCGGTTTACGACGTGGCCAGCTTTCGGCCGCTGGCGACGTGGCAGTCCGCCAGATGGTCGTCGACCATGCCGGTGGCCTGCATCAGCGCGTACGCGGTGGTCGGGCCGACGAAGCGAAAGCCGCGGCGCTTGAGCTCCTTCGCGAGCGCGGTCGACGCGGGCGTGACCGCGGGGACCTCGGCCATCGTCCGCGGCGCCTGCCGCCCGTCCGGGTCCGGTGCGAACG
>JAVHWE010000214.1:0-3122 GCA_032160285.1 Micromonosporaceae bacterium
CTCCTCCGTCTGCCGCCGTCGGCCGCCGGGCGGCGGTCGGTGAACGACCACCGGCGGCCGCCGCAAACGCATCCATGCGGCTTCGCCGCCCGGTACCCTGGGCGGCGAAGCGTTCATTGCCGGATCGGTTGAGCCGATCCTGATGTGTGGACGAGGCTGCAGGCGACCTGCCCATATTCTTCCAAGCGGGCCGACACAGAATCCCGCTGTGTCACAAAGACGTCCAACGATCGGCACCACCGAATTGACAGATGGTGACGCGGACCGCACAGATCCACCGAATGTCAGCCCACCGCGATTGTTGTTCGCTTCGGAGCGCGCCAGCAGCCACAGTGGACGGTGTTCGCCGGAGCTTCGGGTTCGCCTCGACGGATCGGGCTTGCTCAGTCCACCTCCGCGACGGCTTCCGCGAACTGGGCGGCGTACAGGCGGGCGTAGGCGCCGCCCGCCGCGAGCAGCTCGTGGTGGCTGCCCTGCTCCACGATGCTCCCGGCCTCCATCACCAGGATCACGTCGGCATCACGGATGGTCGACAACCGGTGCGCGATGACGAAGCTGGTACGTCCGGAGCGCAGGGTGTTCATGGCACGCTGGATCAGTACCTCGGTCCGGGTATCGACGGAGCTGGTCGCCTCGTCCAGGATCAGGATCGACGGCTCCGCCAGGAAAGCCCGTGCGATGGTGATGAGCTGCTTCTCGCCGGCGCTGAGGTTCGAGCCCTCGTCGTCGATGACGGTGTCGTAGCCGTCGGGCAGGGTACGGACGAAGCGGTCGGCGTGTGCGGCCTCCGCCGCCGCGACGATCTTCTCGTGGGTCGGCTCGTCGGCACCGTACGCGAGGTTCTCCGCGATCGTGCCGCCGAACAGCCAGGTGTCCTGGAGCACCATGCCGATATTTTCGCGCAGGTCCTCGCGGGTCATCGACGCGATGTCGACGCCGTCGAGGGTGATCCGGCCGCCGGTGACGTCGTAGAAGCGCATGAGCAGGTTGACGAGTGTCGTCTTGCCGGCGCCGGTCGGCCCGACGATGGCCACCGTCTGGCCGGGGTCGACCCGTACCGACAGGTGCTCGATGAGGGGCACGTCCGGCAGGTACCGGAATGAGACGTCCTCAAACGCGATCCGGCCGCGTACCTGCCCGGGACGTACGGGTTCGACGGGGTCCGCGGTCTGCTCCGGGGCGTCGAGGAGTGCGAACACACGTTCGGCCGACGCCACCCCGGACTGCACCAGGTTGGCCATACTCGCCACCTGGGTGAGCGGCTGGCTGAACTGCCGGGAGTACTGGATGAACGCCTGCACGTCGCCGAGCGACAGCGAACCCGACGCCACCCGCAGCCCGCCGACCACGGCGACCAGTACATAGTTGAGGTTGCCGATGAACATCATGGCCGGCTGGATCATCCCGGAGATGAACTGCGCCCGATAGCTCGACGCGTACAGCGCGTCGTTGTGGGTCCGGAACATGTCGGCCGCCTCGTGCTGCCGGCCGAAAACCTTCACCAGCGAGTGACCCGTGAACATCTCCTCGATGTGGCCGTTGAGTTTGCCGGTGGTCGCCCACTGCGCCACGAACTGTGGCTGCGACCGCTTGCCGATGATCGTGGTCACCACAATGGACACCGGTACCGACACCAGCGCGATGACGGCCAGCAGCGGCGAGATCCAGAACATCGACGCCAGGACACCGATGATCACGAGGAGCGAGGTCAGCAACTGGCTCAGCGTCTGCTGCAGCGTCTGTGCGATGTTGTCGGCGTCGTTGGTCGCCCGGCTGAGCACCTCGCCGCGCTGCTGGTCGAAGTAGCTCAGCGGCAGCCGCGACAGTTTCGCCTCGATGTGCTCGCGCAGTCGGAACACGGTTCGCTGCACCAGCGTCGCGGTGAGCCGGCCCTGCGCCACCCCGAGCAGCGACGCACCCACATACACCACCAGTACCCACATCAGCACGTGTGCCAGCCGGTTGAAGTCGATGCCCTGACCGGGGACCACGTCCATGGCCGACACCAGATCGGCGATCTTCCCGTTGCCCTGCTGGCGCAGCTGCGCCACGGCCTGCGCCTTGGTGACGCCGGCGGGCAGCCGACCGCCGACCACGCCGGCGAAGATGACGTCGGTGGCGTGACCGAGCAGCCGCGGACCCGTGACCGACAGCGTGACGCTGGCCACGGCGAAGGCGACAACGGCGGCCACGATGGCCCGGTCCGGGCGGAGCATGCCCAGCAGTCGGCGGCTGGACCCGCGGAAGTCCGCCAACTTCTCCGGCGGCATCCCGCCGGCCATCATCCGCCCCGGCCCGAACCCCTGCGGCGGCGGCCGTCTGGTCGTCGGCGCGCTCACGCGGCGGCCTCCTGTTCGGTGAGTTGGGACAGCACGATCTCGCGGTACGTCGGATTGCCGTCCATGAGTTCGTGATGGGTGCCGGTGCCCACCACAAGACCGTCGTCGAGGACCACGATGCGGTCGGCGTCCCGGATCGTGCTCACCCGCTGGGCGACGATGACCACGGTGGCGTCGGCGATCTGGTGCGCCAGCGCGGCCCGGAGCGCGGCGTCGGTACTGTAGTCCAGCGCCGAGAACGAGTCGTCGAACAGGTAGATCTCCGGTCGGCGGACCAGTAGGCGCGCGATGGCCAGCCGCTGGCGCTGCCCACCGGACACATTGGACCCGCCCTGGGCGATCGGCGCGTCGAGGCCGCCGGTCATCCGCTCCACGAAGCCGCGCGCCTGCGCCACGTCAAGCGCGGTCCACAGCTCCTCGTCGGTGGCGTCCGGGTTGCCGTAGCGCAGGTTCGAGGCGACCGTACCGGTGAACAGGTACGGCTTCTGCGGCACGATACCGACCACCCGCGACAGCAGCGCCGGGTCGACGTCGCGGACGTCGACACCGTCGACCAGGACCGCCCCGGCGGTCGCGTCGAACAGCCGGGGTACCAGGTTGAGCAGCGTCGTCTTGCCGCTGCCGGTACTGCCGATCACCGCGGTGATCTCGCCGGGCCGGGCGATCAGGTTGACCCCGCAGATCACGGGCTTCTCGGCGCCGGGGTAGTGGAACTCGACCCCGCGCAGCTCCAGGTCGCCGCGCCGGGGTAGGAAGGTGACCGGGTCCGCCGCGACCGTGACG
>JAVHWE010000245.1:0-10650 GCA_032160285.1 Micromonosporaceae bacterium
TTCAACGACGCCGCCGCCGTCCAGCCGCGCAGCGGCGAGTCCACCCGGATCCGCCGGACCGAACCGCCCTGGTCGATGACCGATTCGACCAGCTCGTCGACGACGTCGTCGCTCGGGCGTACCGGGCACTCGCAGGCCGCGCAGAGCCGGCCGTGGCTGCCGAGCCAGCCGCACGCGTCGCACACCACACCGCCGACCGACGCGTCGTCCTCGACGACCAGGGCGCGTACCGCGCCAACGGAGCCGGCCTGCAGGCACGGGGCCAGCCCGAGGACGGCCAGGCCACCGGACTCGTACACGTCGAACACCTGAGCGACCCGGTGCAGCTGTGCGCCGCGTTGATGACTGTCGGCCAACGGCGCCGCGTACCCGCGCAGCTGTGCCGGCGTGGCCGTCGCCGGGTCCACCGGGAAGGTGGCGACGACGCGGCCGCTGACCGCGCGTGGCAGTGCGGCCACGAACCCGGCGACGTCCGGGGGGTGTCCGCCGATCAGCAGTACGTCGTAGGTGTCCGCACGGGTGCCGAGGCCACGGGGGTGCAGGAGGTCGCCCGCCGACAGTTCCCACACCCGGGCGGCGTCCGGCGTCACCAGTACGACGCCGTAGCGCGGGTGCTCGTCGAGGACCGCGGACATCGGGCGCACCCACGGGGCGGCATCCACGACGATCCGGTCGCGGACCCGACGCGGCAGGGCGACCTCCTCGAACATGTTGCGCCCGGAGCAGGCGAACACCGCGACCGAACCGGGGCGGTCCCGCTCGCGGGCCAAGGACGACTCGATTCGCGACAGGTCGGTACCGATCGACGCCCGCGCGCCGCGGCCGAGCGACGGATCGGTGGCCAGCGGGCGGATCTGGTGCAGCAGGTTGCCGATCCGGGCCCGCAGGCCGGGCGGCCGGACGTCGGTCGACACGTACACCGAGATCACCGGGTAACCGTTGGACCTGAACGCGGTGATTCGGCGCACCGTATCCGCGTTCGTCATGCGGGTCCCTCCGGGACGGTGGCGATTGTGGCCATTGTGGTCCAGACCGGCTCGCCGGGCTAGCCGGCCGCTCGACTGCTAGGCGGCGACCGGCTGCCGACGACGACCGGCCGAATTCCGCAGATCTACCTCGTTCGGGGGGCTTCACCAGGGCGGACGGCCGGCATTACGTTGGTTTCACGATGGCCGACTGTCGAGCCGCCCCGAGCCGCGACCACCCCGGTCGTCCGCTGGTACGCGCCCGCGACCGGTGCTCAGATCGGCGCGGCCGAACCGGCCGCACCGACGGCCCCAGCCAGCAGCAGCGACTGTACCGCGTACGGGTCGGGCAGCTGCCAGTCGAACTCCTCCGGCGCCGTCAACCAGCGGATTCGGCCACCAGGATGGTCCGTCGGCGGTACCGGTACCCAGGAACCCGGTCCGTGCAGGACCACGCCGGGCCGGCACTGAAGTTCCGGGCGCAGGCCCTCACCGGGGCGCACGAGAAACATCAGCCGTCCGGCGGGTGCGACCGCGACCGGCCCGCGTACCCCGGTCGTGGCCGGTCGGCCGAGCTCCGCCGGAACCTCCAGGACGTCGACCATCCGCCCGGTCGCGAGCAGGACCGCGTGGTGGCGTTCGCGCCACCAGGCGCGGATCGTGCCGGGGTCGCAGCCGGCCGCCGCCTCCCACCGCGGTACGGCCGGATGGCACGACACCGCGAGGCAGCCCGGCTGACCACAGTCGAACTCGGACCCGTCGAGGTAGGCGCCGGGCATGATGTCCCACCGGTGGTGGGCATAGCGCAGCGCCGCCCGGCGCAGTGCGCGCCGCCGCAACCGGTGTACCCGGACGGGATGCGGCTCGCGATGCCACCGCGGTTGGGATTGCCAGGTCATGGGGAGCCTCCGACGGGCTGCCGACCGTTGCATTCGGTCGATTCTTCGGGCGGTTCACCGCGTTACCGGGAGCGAACCTGGTCGTTGCTTGAAGAAGAAGTGAGCGTTCTATCTGCAATTTGCACATCGAAACGTAGAAGCGTTCCGCGGAGCGCGACCACACCGCATGTGCGACGTCGCTCAACCGGGTGATGACCTGCCATGGCGTGGGAGGAATGGCATGGACGAACTGCCGATAGGCCGCCGGGTCGCATACTGGCGCGGTCGGCGCAAGATGTCCCAACAGGTGTTCGCCGATCGGCTCGGCAAGTCCAAGAGCTGGGTCGACAAGGTCGAGCGCGGGGTGCGGCGCCTCGACAAGTTCTCCGTCGTCTACGAGATATCGGACGTGCTCCAGGTCGATGTGCAGCTGCTGCTCGGCAAGGAGCCGGAGCGCCGACCGGACAGCGTCAACTGCATCGATCAGGTCGAGATCGAGGAGATCCGGTCCGCGCTGGAGCGGTACAGCCACCTCAGCACGTTCTTCGCCGCACCTGAGCCGCCGTCGATGGACAAGATGCGGACCGCGGTCAACCACGCCTGGCAGACCTACCAGCACGCCAAGTGCGGCATGATCGCGCGGGCGCTGCCCCGGCTGCTCCGCGACGCGCAGGCCGCCGACGCCGCGTACACCGGTACCGAGGAGGCCCGCACCGCGGCGCACCTGCTCGCGCAGGTGTACCAGCTCGCCTCCTCCACCCTGCGCAAGCTCGGCGAGCATGAACTGTCGTGGCTGGCCGCGGACCGGTCGGTCGCGGTCGCCCAGCGCGCCGGTGATCCGCTGCTCATCGGCACCGCGACCTTCCGCGTCGCGCTCGCCCTGCTCGCGCTCGGGCGGTCCCGGCCGGCGCTGGAAATCAACGTCAACGTGGCCAGCCGGATCGCGCCGGGCACCAGCGGCGAACCGTCGACGCCGCAACGCCTGTCGGTGTACGGGATGCTGCTGTTGCAGGGCGCCATGGCGGCGGCCCGGATCGGCGACACCGCGTCCGTACGCGACCTGTTCACCGCCGCCGACGACGCGGCGCGTGCCATCGGCGGCGACCACAACTACTACTGGACCTGCTTCGGACCGACCAACATCCAGTTGCACCGGGCCGCCGCGGCGGTCGAGCTGGGCGACGGTCGGATCGCGATCGAAACCCATCACCGGCTCGACCCGGCTGGGTTCCGCGCGTTGATGCCGGAGCGGCGGGCCCACCACTACCTCGACCTCGCCCGTGGGTACGCCCAGGTCGGCGACATCGAGGGGGCCAGCGAGATGCTGCTCAAGGGCGACCGGCTCGCGCCGTCGGAGATCCGGTGCCGCCCCATCGCGCGCGAGGTGCTCAGCGATGTGCTACGGCGCAGTCGCGGTACACCACCACCGGCCATCGCCGAACTGGCCGAGAACATGGGAGTGGGCGCGTGAGCGGGCGGACCGGACCCGACTCCGATCCGGGGAGCCCGCCCCGCGTCGTGTACGCCATCGTGTGCGGTTCGCCGCCGGCCCGCGACGTCGGCCGGCTGGTCGACCTGGCCCAGGACCGGGGCTGGGACGTGTGCGTGGTCGCCACGCCCGACGCCGCGAAGTTCATCGACGTACCCGGACTGGCTGGTCAGACCGGCCACCCGGTGCGGTGGCAGTACAAGAACCCGGGCGACCCGGACGTGCACCCGGCCCCCACGGCGATGATCGTCGCCCCGGCCACCGTCAACACCATCAACAAGTGGGCCGCCGGTATCGCCGACACGCTCGCTCTCGGCCTGATCGTGGAGGGCATCGGGCTGGGGATACCGCTCATCGCAATGCCCTACACCAACTCGGCGATGGCCGCCCATCCGATGTTCGCCCAGAGCATCGCCCGGCTGCGCGCCTGGGGCGTGACCGTGCTGTACGGCGACGACGTGATCAAACTGCACCCGCCCGGTACCGGGGACTCGCGCCTGGAGGCCTTCCCCTGGCACCTCACGGTCGACGCGCTACCCACCTGAGGCCGGGCCCGGTGCCGCCCCGCCGACGCCGGTAACCGTGGCGGTGCACCGGCGCGCCTACGTCGGTGGGGTAGCGTCGCGGCCGTGACCACCGCACGACCGTCCACCGTCACCGATGTCGTGGCCGTCCTCGCCGAGCGCTACCCACCGGCGTGGGCGCAGGAGTGGGACCGGGTCGGCCTCGTCCTCGGCGAGCCGGCGGCGCCGGTCCGGCGGGTGTTGTGCGTGGTCGACTGCCTACCGGAGACCGTCGAGGAGGCGGTGAGCGGCGGCGCCGAACTGATCGTCGCGCACCACCCGTTGCTGCTGCGCGGCGTCACGTCGGTGGCGCCCACCACGTACAAGGGCCGGATCGTGCACCGGCTGATCCGGGCCGGGATCGCGCTGTACACCGCACACACCAACGCAGACGTCGCCAGTCCCGGCGTATCCGACGCGCTCGCGACCCGACTGGGCCTGGTCGACACGCGGCCGTTGCGCCCGGCCGACGGGGCCGCCGCCGGGGACGGCCGAGGTACCGGCCGGATCGGGCGGCTGCGCCAACCGGTCACGCTGGCCGAACTGACCGGGTTCGCGGCCCGTGCGCTACCGCCCACCGCGTGGGGGGTGCGGGCCGCGGGCGCGCCAGGGCGCAAAATAGCCACTGTGGCGGTGTGCGGTGGGTCGGGCGACGGATTCCTCGCGGACGCCGCGTCGGCCGGCGCGGACGCGTACCTCACCGCCGACCTGCGCCACCACCCGACCAGCGAGTACCTGGCCGAGGGCGGCCCGGCGCTGCTGGACGCCGCGCACTGGGCCACCGAACGCCCGTGGCTCGACGACCTCGCGGCCCAGCTCCGCGGCGCCCTCGGCGTCGAGACGGTGGTGTCCGATCTCGACACCGACCCGTGGACCGTGCACGCCGGTTCGCCACCCGCCGGTTCGGCGGGTGCCGGTTCGGCGGGTGCCGGTTTGACCCACGCCGATCCGACGCACCCGAGTGAGACGCACCCGAGTGAGACGCACCCGAGTGAGACGCGTACGCGTTAGACGCACACCAGCTCAAGCATCTAGGAGCACCAGCCGATGAAGGCCGATCCGCAAGCCCAACGCCGCCTGCTCGACCTGCAGACGATCGATACGACGGTGGCCCAACTCGCGCACCGGCGCAAGAACCTGCCCGAGCACGCCGAGTCCGACCGGTTGGCCCGCGAACTGTCCGCGTTGGAGGACGAGCGGGTACGCGGCCAGGTCGCGGTGGACGATCTCGACCGGGACATCACCCGGCTGGAGCTCGATGTGGAGCAGGTCCGGGCCCGGGCCGCGAAGGATCAGGGCCGGCTTGACGTCGGTACCGGGCCGGCGCGCGAGCTGGAGGCGCTGCAGCACGAGTTGGCGACGCTGGCCCGGCGGCAGGGTGAACTGGAAGACGTCGAGCTCGAACTGATGGAGCGGCGCGAGGAGGCTCAGGCGGTACAGGACGGGATTGACGCGCGGCTGACCGCGATGCGGGAGCAGCGCGCGGAGACCGAGCGACGCCGCGACGAGCTCCTGTCGGAGATCGACCGGGAGGTCGAGTTCCGCCGCTCCAGCCGGATCCCGCTCGTCGCCGACCTGCCCGCCGACCTGATCGCGCTCTACGAGAAAATCCGCGAACAGACGGGTATCGGCGCGGCGCTGCTGCGGTCGGGCCGCTGCGGCGGCTGCCGCCTGGAGCTGTCCGGCAGCGAACGGGCGAGGTTCAAGGCGGCGCCCCCGGACGACGTGGTCCGGTGCGAGGAGTGCGGGCGTATCCTCGTCCGGACCGAGGAGTCCGGGCTGTGAAGGTCATCGTCGAAGCGGACGGCGGGGCGCGGGGCAATCCCGGCAACGCCGGGTACGGCGCTGTCGTCCTCGACGCCGACACCGGCGCGGTGCTCTCACAGCGGCTCGGTTCGCTCGGCCACACGACCAACAACGTCGCCGAGTACCAGGGTCTCATCGCCGGCCTGGGCGCCGCCGCCGACCTGCGCGCCGACGAGGTCGAGGTGCGGATGGACTCCAAGCTCGTAGTCGAGCAGATGTCGGGCCGGTGGCAGATCAAGCATCCCGGGCTGCGCCCGCTGGCCGCCCAGGCCGCCAACCTGGTCCGCCAGTTCCGGGCGGTGACGTTCACCTGGATTCCGCGCGACCGCAACCGCCGGGCGGACGCGCTCGCCAACGCGGCGATGGACGGCAAGGCCGCCCCCGAGGAGCCCGCCATAGCCGCACCGACGTCGCCCGCACCGGCACCATCACCACCCCCGTCGTCGTGGGCGCCCCGCGAGGGTGAACCGACCCGGCTGGTACTGGTCCGCCACGGCGAGACCGGCCACACCGTCCGGCGCCTGTACTCCGGTCGCGGTGACCCGCCGTTGACACCCCGTGGGCTCGCGCAGGCCCGGGCGGCGGTCGCCCGCCTCGCCTCGTTCGGACCGCTCGCCGCCGTGATCGCCTCGCCGCTGAGCCGCTGTGCGGCCACCGCGGCGGTTATCGCCGAGGCCACCGGCGGGCTCACCGTGCAGACCGACGCGGATCTCGTGGAGTGCGACTTCGGCAGCTGGGAGGGGCTCACCTTCGCGGAGGTGAGTCGGCGCTGGCCGGAGCGGATGCGTGCCTGGCTGGCGTCGCCGGCCGTCGCACCGCCGGGGGGTGAGTCGTTCGATCTGGTCGCGGTCCGAGTCGGGCGCGCGGTGGCCCGGATCAGGGCCGCCTACGACGGTGGCAGGGTGGTGGTGGTGACCCACGTATCGCCGATCAAACTCATGCTGCGGGAGGCGCTGGACGGTGGCCCGGCGTTCCTGCATCGTTGTTACCTCGATCCCGGTGGGATCTCCACGCTCGACTACTGGTCGGACGGCGGGGTTTCGGTCCGCGGCGTCAATGAGGTCGCCCACATCGCCGGGGTGTCCTGACGAGGAGGTCCTGAGCGCGTGTCCGGAGAGGAAAGGTCGACTGAGGTGGCGACGAGCCAATGGGACCGGTGGGTCCGCGACACGATCGCGGACGTCGGCTGGGCGGTCGTGACGGTCAGCGGCGAGACCCCGTACGCGTTCACCATCGGCGTGTGGCACTCGTTCGGGCGACCGGAGCTTGCCATGTTCGGACTGCGCGAACCGGACATGCAGATCTGGTTGAACAACTCTGTCCGCCTGCTGCGGGAGGGCCCCGAACCGCCGCCCGACGGCGCCCCGATCGACGGCGTGCTGGACCGGTTTCCGGTACAGACCCGCGGGATCGATCCGTCGTGGCACCGGGCCCTCTTCGGCGCGATGTGCGGCTACTACGGCTCGGTCGACATGCCGGTACGGCAGGTGGTGTGGCCGGACCGCGAAGGCCGCTGGCCCTGGGATCCGGCGGCCACCGCGACCTGCCGGGAGCGCCAGCCACAGGCGTGGGTACCGGTGGACGCCCACCCCGAGGGCGCCTGGCGGCTGGTGGGGGAGTTGTCGGCGGACTGGCCGTTCCAGCAGCTGGAGCCGGACGCCACCGTGATGGCCTCGCCGGAGGTGCTGGCCGGCACGATGCCGATCGTCGCCGTCACCCACGATGCCGACGACGCCTGGGACTTCCTCGACGAACGCGGCTACGTCGACGACGCGACCGGCTGGGTCTTCTTCGGCGAGCTGTACAAGTCGCAGCCGTGGCTGGCCCGCTTCGCGGACCTGGCGGCCGACCGGCAGGCGTGGCTGGACTCCGATGGAGAATGGCACGTCCGCCGCTTCAGCGAGGCACTCGACGAGGCGACGGCCGCCGCGGAACCGCGGGAGGCGGCCGCGCAGTCGTGGGAGGCGGCCGCGCAGCCGCGGGAGGCGGCCGGGGAGCCCGCCCAACCCACCTGACGCCCGCCCGCGCCCGGTTCGCGGGTCGACCGCTCGGCGCAGCGGGCCGGCCGCTCGGCGCAGCACACCGGGTCGTACCGGCGCCGCCGCCGGCCACTCTGGTTACCTCCCGCTCACCCCAGGTGGTGAGGAGGATGACCATGGTTTCGTCCGGAGATGAGCAGGCCGTACCCCGCGACCGTGACCGCAACCCGCTGTACTGGTTGCTGCTGGTACCGATCATCGTGCCGCTGCTGGTGCCGCTCTACAACGGAGACGGCCCGAAGCTGTTCGGCTTCCCCCGCTTCTACTGGCTCCAGCTCGCCTTCATCCTCATCGGCGTCGGGACGACCACGCTGGTGTACCAGCTGACGAAGGGCCGGCGGTGAGCCATGCGCAACCACATCACCGAGATCGTCGTCTTCACGATCCTGTTCCTCGGGGTCAGCGCCGTCGGCTTCGTGGCCGCCCGCTGGCGCCGCCCGGACACCCTCGCCCACCTCGACGAGTGGGGCCTGGGCGGGCGCAACTTCGGCGGGTGGATCACCTGGTTTTTGATCGGCGGTGACCTGTACACCGCGTACACGTTCGTGGCGGTACCGGCGCTGCTGTTCGGCGGCGGTGCGCTCGGCTTCTTCGCGGTCCCGTACACGGTGATCATCTACCCGATGGCGTTCCTGGTCCTGGCCCGGTTGTGGTCGGTGTCGCGCCAGCACGGGTTCGTCACGCCGGCGGACTTCGTCCGGGCCCGGTTCGGTTCGCCGACGCTCGCCCTGGTCATCGCGGTCACCGGCATCGTCGCCACCATGCCCTACATCGCCCTTCAGCTGGTCGGTATCGAGGCGGTGCTGAAGACGATGGGGGTGACCGGGGACAACGCGCTGGCCCGCCACCTGCCGATCATCATCGCGTTCGCCATCCTCGCCGCGTACACGTACCGGTCCGGCCTGCGGGCACCGGCGTTGATCGCGTTCGTCAAGGACACCCTGATCTACCTCGTGATCATCGTGGCGGTCATCTACATCCCGTACAAGCTGGGCGGTTGGGGCAAGATCTTCGGCGCCGCCGAGGCGAAGTTCGCGGCCACGCCCGCACCGAACGACGGGCTCGTCCTCAACGCGGCCAACCAGTGGCAGTACGTCACGCTCGCGTTCGGCTCGGCGTTGGCCCTCTTCCTGTACCCCCACAGCGTGACCGGCGTGCTGGCCAGCCGGGACCGGAACGTGATCAAGCGGAACATGTCCGCCCTGCCGGCGTACTCGTTCCTGCTCGGCCTGATCGCGCTGCTCGGCTACATGGCGATCGCGGCCGGGATCAAGCCGTTGGCGGGTGCCACGGCCGGATCGGTCGACAGCAACACCGTCGTACCGCTGCTGTTCCAGCGGATGTTCCCCGGCTGGTTCGCCGGTGTCGCGTACGCCGCGGTCGGTATCGGTGCCCTGGTACCGGCGGCGATCATGTCGATCGCCGCAGCCAACCTGTTCACCCGCAACATCTACCGCGAGTACTTCCGCCGCGACGCCACCCCCGCCCAGGAGGCGACGGTCAGCAAGATCACTTCACTTGTGGTGAAGGTCGGCGCGCTGGGATTCATCATCTTCCTCGATCCACAGTTCTCCATCGACCTGCAACTCATCGGCGGCGTGATCATCCTGCAGACCCTGCCGGCGGTCGCGATCGGCCTGTACACCCGCTGGCTGCACCGGGGAGCGCTGATCGCCGGCTGGGCGGTGGGCATGGCGGCCGGCTTCTGGATGCTCTACGTGACGCCGAACGTGGCCACGAAACGCGCCCATTTCGGCGGATCCGCGTACGCGTTGAGCCACCTCGGCTTCGACACCAAGGTCACCATCTACACCGGGTTCATCGCCGTGATCCTCAATATCCTGGTCGCGGTGGGAGTCACGTTCGTCCTGCGGGCGATGAAGACGCCGGACGGCGTGGACGCGACCGTGGAGGACGACTACCACGTCGACCAGCCGCGTACCGAGGAGGACACCCCGGAGGCCGTCGACGTCAACCTTTGAGCGGGTCCTTGGGTTCGGAGCCGTCAGCGGACCGCCCGGACCAGGAGGATCAGGCCGACCACGGCGGCGAACGTGACGATCAGGGCGCGCAAAACCGGGGCGGGCAGCCGCCGGGCCAGGCGCGCACCGACGTAGCCGCCGGTCACCGTGGCCGGGGCCAGGATCGCCACGTCGACCCAGTCGACCGGACCGAACACCGCGAACACGACCAAGGTGATCAGCCCGACCAGCGCCGACAGGAGGTTCTTGAGCGCACTGACCCGGGCCAGACTGGACGGGAGCACCAGCCCGAGCGCCGCCACGAGCATGATCCCGAGCGCCGCCCCGAAGTACCCCCCGTACACCGAGCCGACCAGCACCACCACGTGCGGCGCGACGGTGTGCCGGCGTGGTGAGGTCGCGGACTGCGCCAACGCGCGCAGCCGCTTCTGCGCGGCGAGCACGGCTGCCGCGCCGAGCACGAGGAACGGTACGACCAGGTCGAACGCGCGCGCCGGGGTGGCCAGCAGCAGCGCGCAGCCGGCGGCGGTACCGAGCGCGGCGGTCGGCAGCAGCGCCACGATCCGCCGCCGGCCGATCTCGGTGGCCAGCGCGCCAAGGTCGTCGCGACTGCCGGCGACACTGCCCAGGTACCCGGGGAAGACCGCGATCGAGTTCGTCACGTTGGCCGCGACCGGCGGCAGTCCACTGGCCAGCAACGCCGGAAACGACACCAGCGACCCGCCGCCGGCAACGGAGTTGACCGTCCCGGCCGCCAGCCCCGCCGCGACCAACGGCACGATATGTCCCGCATCCATGGTGCCCGTCACGCTAGCGGTGTCCGCCTGATCATGAAAGCCTCGGGGTACCCGGGCGCGGATCGCGGACAGCGCCGGCACGTACGATGGGGAACGCGACGGACGAGTCGACCGGGCGGTCGCGTCAGCGG
>JAVHWE010000266.1:0-3484 GCA_032160285.1 Micromonosporaceae bacterium
CCACGGCCGCCCCGGCGTCGCCGAAGGTGAAGCCGGCGAACGATTCCCGCATCTGCGCCAGACCGGTGACCTGCCAGCGCATCGAACGTGTCGGCGTCTCGCCGGTGACGACCAGCGCCCGGCCGGCGCGTCCGGCCAGAATGAGCGCCCGCGCCACGTCGATGCCGTTGATGAAACTGTTGCAGGCGTTGGTGACGTCGAGGGCATACGCCTTCGAACCGAGTTCGGCCTGGACAATATGGGCCGTCGCCGGCTCGACCACGTCACGGGTGGCCGAGGCGAAGACCAGCAGGTCGATGTCGAGCGGATCGAGTCGGGAGGCGGCGAGCGCCGCACGGGCGGCGCCGATCGCCAGCGTGGAGGCGTACTCGTCGTCGCGGCTGATCCGCCGCGTTGCGATGCCGGTGGAACGCCCGAACATGCCGATCGGCAGCGGTAGACCACTGGCCCGGCTGATCCGCTCTTCGAGCTCGGCCGAGGTCATCACCTGCGTGGGCAGGTACGAACCGGCGGCGGTGATACCCACCCGCACACCGGTGAATCCGGGGTGGTACGGCACCTGCGTGGCCGGGGACGTCATGGGTTCAGCATGATAGACAGCGCGAGTTACAAACTGTCGGGTAGTACTCACCTCTGCCAGAATCTGTACTCCTTCGGCGGGCACCTGCCGCTGAGACGAGGCATTACTCCCGGTCCGGGCCGGCAGACGCGACATGTCCCCTGTGGAGTCGCATAGCCGGCGGAATCCACATCGGACACTCTTTAATCCGTTTCTTACACTGGTTTTGTGCGGCACCTTTCGTCGTTATGCCGACGGTACCCGATCGACGATTCCCGAAGTCCGAAGTACCGATCCGGTCATCGGCCCGATGGCCCGTGACCCGACACGTCCTGTCGTGCCCTGCGAAGACCCACCCGCCACCCGACATGTCCGGCCGGGGGCGGCTAGAGTGGCGGTGCTGTTTCCGTGCGCGCACCAGGAGGTGAGACCCATTACCGCCAGTTCGGGCCGGGTGCTCTCACCGCACGGCCGCGCGGTCGGTCCGGCATAGGTCGCCGGGAGAGCACCCTTCGGTACTCCGGAGGTTCTCCAATGACGTCTGTGTCGGCACCTGACCCCCGATCCGCCCTCGTCACCCGGCTCCGGGCCGCCGGCTGTGTGTTCGCCGAGGAGGAGGCGGATCTGCTCATCGCCGCGGCCACCACCCCGGCCGATCTCGCCGCCATGGTCGACCGGCGGGCGACCGGCCTGCCGCTCGAACACGTACTCGGCTGGGCCGAGTTCTGCGGCCTGCGGATCGCGGTCGACCCCGGCGTTTTCGTACCCCGCCGCCGCACCGAGTTCCTTGTTCACCGGGCCGCCGCGCTCATCCGCCGCGCCCGCGTCCCCGTACCGGGCGCGGCACCGGCCCGGCCGACCACGGTCGTCGTCGACCTCTGCTGCGGCTCCGGCGCCCTCGGTATCGCGCTAGTCGCGGCCCTGAGCGCCGACGCGGGCGCAGGCGTTGACCCCGACGCCACCGTGGACGCGGACGGGAACGCCGCCGTGGCCGCCGATCTGTGCCCGGTCGAGGTGTACGCCGTTGACATCGACCCCGCGGCGGTGCGGTGCGCGCGCCGGAACGTCGCCGCACTGGGTGGCGTTCGCCGCGCCGAGGTCTACCTGGGTGACCTCTACGATCCGCTCCCCGCGACGCTGCGCGGCCGGGTCGACCTGCTGCTCGCCAACGCGCCGTATGTACCGACCGACGCGGTCGGGCTGATGCCGCCGGAGGCGCGCATCCACGAGCCCCTGGTCGCGCTCGACGGCGGCGCGGACGGGCTCGACGTGCTCCGGCGGGTGATCGCGGAGGCACCGTCATGGCTGACGCCCGGCGGCCACCTGGTGTTCGAGACGAGCGAGCGGCAAGCACCGCGGATCACCGGGGCGCTGGCCCGCACCGGGCTGATCGCGCGGGTATTCAGCTCCGACGAGGCGGGCGCCACCGTGGTCGTCGCGACCAGGCCCACCCTCCAGAGTGGACCCGCCGGCTAGGCACGGGGCGGATCGGTCGGCCGGTTCTGCTCGGCCAGGAAACGCTCGAGTTCGGCACCGAGTTCGTCGGCCGACGGCAGCGGACCGGTCCCGGTCAGCGGCCCCGCGCCGTGGCGCGCCCGGACGTACGCGTCGTACTGCTCCTCCAGGCCACGCACCAACGCGACCGCGTCGGCGTTCTCGGCGATCTGCTTGTCCACGTCGGCGCGCACGATCTCGGCCGCCGAGCGGAGATCCGCGGTCGACAGCATCAGCCCGGTGGCGCGCGACACCGAGGCGAGCAGTTCCTGCGCGGCCACCGGGTACGCCGTCTGCGCCAGATAGTGCGGTACGTGGACCGCGAAACCCATCGCGTCGTGACCGGCCTGTCCCAGCCGGTACTCGAGCAGATTGCCGGCGCTGCCCGGGACCTGGACCCGACGCAGCCACGGTTCGTACCCGGCGGTCAGCTCCGACCGGCTGCCGTGCGCGGTGATGCCGACCGGCCGGGTGTGCGGGACCGCCATCGGAATCGCGTTGAGCCCCACCGTCATGCGTACGCCGAAGCGTTTGACCAGAGCGAGCACGGCGGCGATGAAGCGCTCCCACTGGAGATCCGGCTCCGGGCCGGCGAGCAGCAGGAACGGCACCCCGGCCTGGTCTCGCGCCAGGTGCAGCCCGAGGACGGGCTCCTCGTAGGCCTCCCAGTGGTCCTCCATGAAGATCATCGGAGGTCGCCGGGACCGGTAGTCGATCAGCACGTCGGCGTCGAACGTGGCGATCAGGGGGGTGTCCGGGGCCAGCAGGTGCTCACGGGCCAGGTACGTCACATTTCCGGCGTCGACGAAGCCGGTGAGCGCCTGCACCAGCACCGGTCGACCCAGATCCGGCAGGTCCTCACCGGTCAGCTCGTAAAGATCATGCGGGTTGAGCAACGCCCACAACTCCAATGATGTGCGACGAGGTCACGTCACCCCAGCGTACCCGTGTCGGTGGCCGCCACCGTCGCCCCCGCTGACCTGGTCGGCGGCTGACCTGGTCGGCGACGGTACCGGCGGCGGCATCGACCCGGGGGTGACCTGGGATGGGCGGCGCGGTGCGTGGGAATGCGGTGCGTGGGAGGATGGCGGCCGTGGGCGACAGCGGGCGGGACCGGGATCCGACGGGTCGGCCGCGGCAGGCCCGACCGCGCGACGCGACCGGGCGGCCGCTGCCCTACGGCGATCCGCGGGGCGTCGATCCGGTACCCGAGGAGCCGCTGCCGCCGGCCGAGACGCTGACGGTGGCGCAGGACCTGCTCGACACCGGGCGGGCGTTCTCGGCGCACGAGGTCCTGGAGGCCGCGTGGAAGGCGGCGCCCCCGGCCGAGCGGGAGCTGTGGCAGGGGTTGGCGCAGATCTGTGTCGGCATCACCCACGCCCAGCGCGGCAACCCGACCGGCGCGGCCACCCTGTTGGCCCGTGGCACCGG
>JAVHWE010000282.1:0-19146 GCA_032160285.1 Micromonosporaceae bacterium
TCGGCGATCCGCTCCGGCCTGATGTGCAGGGTCAGCTCGCCCCGGTCGACCACGACCCGCTCGATCGCGTCGCGGGCCCCCCCGAAGGCCAGTTCGAGCGCGTCGACAACCTCGTCGTAGTACCCGCCGTACGGGCGCGGCGTGTCCAGGACCACGCCCGGGCGGCGGACCAGCCCGCCGAAGCCGGACGTGTCGCCGGAGCCACCGACGCCGAACATGCCGCGACCGGCCTCGGTAGCCGGCGGATACTCGGCCGGCGCGCCGATGCTGGCGCCCGCCGGCTCGGCGTCCATCGGCACCGGGGAGCCGGTGGGGTCGTCGGCGCTCACCGGCCGCCTCCGCTCCGACGCGATCCGGTGCCCGCCAGCCGCGCCCGGTCGGCCATCCACTTCTCGATCCGCAACTGCTCCTCGCGACCCTCGCCGGCCGCCTTCAACCACTCGGCCCGGCGGCGGCGGTCGAAACGGTAGCTCGACGGCATCTCGCCAGGCTCGACCACCGGCCCGCCGTCCCGCTCGCGGGCGGCCGCGATGGCCAGCCGACGCTTGTCGCCGAGCGGCTCGTGCATGATCTTCTCGTGCAGCTTGAGGATCGCGTCGATGAGCATCTCCGGCCGTGGCGGGCACCCCGGCAGGTACATGTCGACCGGCACCACATGGTCGACGCCCTGCACGATCGCGTAGTTGTTGAACATCCCGCCGCTGCTGGCGCAGACTCCCATCGACAGTACCCACTTGGGTTCGGGCATCTGGTCGTAGATCTGGCGGAGCACCGGCGCCATCTTCTGGCTCACCCGGCCGGCCACGATCATCAGATCGGCCTGGCGGGGGCTCGCCCGGAACACCTCCATCCCGAAGCGGGCCAGGTCGTACCGGGCCGCGCCGGTGGCCATCATCTCGATGGCGCAGCAGGCCAGCCCGAACGTCGCCGGCCAGAAGCTGGACTTGCGCGTCCAGTTCACCAGCTTCTCGACGCTGGTCAGCAGGATGCCACTCGGGAGCTTCTCCTCGATACCCATGATCAGTCCCAGTCCAGCCCGCCGCGGCGCCACACGTAGGCGTACGCGACGAACACGGTCGCGATGAAGACCACCATTTCCACGAATCCGAACGAGCCCAGCGCGTTGAAGGTCACCGCCCACGGGTACAGAAAGATGATCTCGATGTCGAAGATGATGAAGAGCATCGCGGTCAGGTAGAACTTGACCGGGAAACGACCGCCCGCGATCGGTTGCGGAGTGGGCTCGATGCCACACTCGTACGCGTCGAGTTTGGCCCTGTTGTAGCGGCGAGGTCCGATGAAGGGCGCCGCCGACACCGAGAACAGCGCGAACGCGGCCCCGAGGGCCAGCAGGCCCAGGATGGGTATGTACGCCGAGAGCGACATGGTGTTACCTGCTCCGTCCCTCCTGTTTCGGGCCCAGCCCCGCATTCATGCCTCGACGCACTGCCGATTCACACTATTGGGGACTTCACACTATTCCTGCGTTCTCCGACCCCTTCGCGAGGGGTGCGTTCATGCGGCCGGCGCCACCCGGGTCATCGCGTTGATGACCCGATCCATCGCGTCACCGCCGCGGGGATCGGTCAGGTTGGCGAGCAACTTGAGGACGAATTTCATGAGCAGCGGGTGTGGCATTCCATGCCTGGTGGCCACCCGCATCACCTGCGGATGACCGATCAATTTCACGAACCAGGTACCGAGCCGGTAGTAGCCGCCATACCGCGCCTTCAACTCGGCCGGGTACGCGGCGAATGCCCGTTCCCGGTCCGGACCGGCCGACCGCGACAGCGCCTGCACGGCAATCTCCGCGGCAAGTTCGCCGGACTCCATCGCGTACGCGATTCCCTCGCCGTTGAACGGGTTGACCATGCCGCCGCAGTCACCCACCAGCAGCACACCCCGGGTGTAGTGCGGAACCCGGTTGAAGCCCATCGGCAGCGCGGCGCCCAGAATCGGTCCGTCCGCGTGCGCCTCGTCATTCAGCTGCCACTCGTCCGGCGTCGTGGACAGCCAATCGGTGAGCATCGTCTTGTAGTTGGTCTTGCCGAACGCGACCGACGAATTGAGCACGCCGAGGCCGACGTTGACCCGGCCGTCGCCCAACCCGAAGATCCAGCCGTACCCCGGCAGCAGCCGGTCGCTGCCGTCGGAGCCGCGCAGCTCCAGCCACGACTCCAGATAGTCGTCGTCATGCCGGACCGGACTGCGGTAGTACCGCCGGACGGCCACGCCGAGCGGCCGGTCGGCGCGCTTGGCCAGGCCCAGCGCCAGCGGTAGCCGCCCGGACACCCCGTCGGCCGCGATGACCAAGGGCGCGCGGAACTCGACCGGCTCACCGTCGGCACCGGTACCGGTCACGCCGACGGCTCGGCCGGAGGAGTCCAGGACCGGGCCGGTCACGGTGGTGTTGGTGCGGAGCACGGCACCGGCCTCGGTCGCCTTGCCGGCGAGCAACTCGTCGAAGTCCAGGCGCGTACGGGTCAGGCCGTAGTTGGGGAAGGTCGCCAGGTCGGGCCAGTCGAGTTCGAGCCGGACCCCGCCGCCGATCACCCGCAGGCCCTTGTTGACCAGCCAGCCGGCCTTCTCCGACGTGTCGACGCCCATCTTGACCAGCTGCTTGACCGCGCGGGGGGTCAGCCCGTCACCGCAGACCTTCTCCCGCGGGAACTCGCTCTTCTCCAACAGCAGCACGTCGAACCCGTGCCGGGCGAGGTGGAACGCGGTCGTGGAACCACCCGGTCCAGCGCCGACGACGATGACGTCCGCGTCGTTCACAGCCACCTCCCGACCGGTCCGCGGCGCTCGTGAAAGTCTTCACAAGCGGTCCAGCGTGGAGTCTAGAACCGCCCCCGGGAGACCCCTTTGTTAGGCAACCCTAATATCGATTGAAGTCAGCGGCGCTCCCCGGCGGCCCGGCCGGGCCGGCGGCGCTCACGTCCGGGTCGCGGCGTTCACGGGCCGGACCGCCCGGTGAAGGGCCACCACGCCGCCGGTGAGGTTGCGCCAGGCCACCCCGCGCCACCCGGTCGCCGCGATGCGGGCCGCCAGGCTGGCCTGGTCCGGCCAGTCCCGGATCGACTCGGCCAGGTACACGTAGGCGTCCGGGTTGCTGGCCACCCGGCGGGCCACCGCCGGTAGTGCCCGCATCAGGTAGCCGAGGTACGCGGTACGCAGGAGTACAGAGGTCGGATGGCTGAACTCGCACACGACCAAGCGGCCGCCGGGTCTGGTGACGCGCGCCATCTCGCGCAGCGCGGCGTCCGGATCGACGACGTTTCGCAGGGCGAATGAGATCGTCACCGCGTCGAAGGTCGCGTCCGCGAATGGCAACGCGAGCGCGTCACCGGCCAGCAGCGACACCTCCGGCCTGGCCCGGTGACCCGCCGCGAGCATGCCGAGTGAGATGTCGGCCCCAACCGCGTACGCCCCGGATGATGCCAACTCCTCGGTGGAAATACCGGTACCGGCGCCGAGATCGAGTACCCGGTCGTCGCGGCCCGCACCGAGGGCGACCCGGGTGGCGCGACGCCAGCCGCGATCGCGACCGCCCGCCAGGATCGTGTTGGTCCGGTCGTACCGCCGGGCCACCCCGTCGAACATCGCGGCCACCTCGCGGGGCTGCTTGTCCAGATGCGCGCGCGTCACGCTCCCACTGTGCCAGCGCGCGGATCGGCACCCCCGCCCGCCCCGCCGGTTTCGGGGCGCCGGCCGCGGGGCGCAAGCCCGGGCGGTGGCCCTCCCTCGGGTGGCCGTCGGGCGGTGGTCAGCCGCCTGGCCGGGCGGCGGAGCCCTGGACGTGCGGCGGGGCCAGCGCGTTGGCGCCGGCCCCGCTCTCTATGTGGTGGTGCACTAGTTGATGTGCGGCCCGTCCGGCGGCGGTACGGACCCGGCCGGCCGACGTCTGCGAGCCAGCAGGAGCAGGCAGGCACCGATCACGAACACCGCAAGACCGGTGGCGCCGATCAGCACGACCGGCGCTCCGGTCACCGGCAGGCCCCCGCCGGGCCGTGGCGTTGTCGGGGTGACCGGCGGCGGTGTGCTCGCTGCGCCGGACGGCGACGGGCCCGGCGAACCGGACGGCGACGGGCTCGGCGAACCGGCCACCACGGTCACCCGGATCGGTACCGTGTTGTTTGCGGGCCGGTCGTCCGGGACCGAACCGGAGACCTGGGCCCGGCCGTCGGCCCCCGCCGACAGAATCGCCAGGGTGAACCGGTCGTCGACCGTGGCACCGGCTGCGACCCGGCCACGTGGGCACTCGTATACCGTAGGCGCGCTGACCGCCGTGCAGCCGGCCGCCACGCCGCGGAACTCCGTACCGGTCGGCGCGTTCACCCGGAGCACCGTGTCCAGCGAATCGGCCGGTCCGTGGTTGGTGATCGCGACTCCGATCGCCACCGTGGCCCCGACCCGGCCGCTGGCCGCCGAGGAGGTCACCGCCAGATCCGCCGGGTTGCGAGATGTGAACACCGTGAAGTCAAACGTGTCGTCGCCGGGCGACGCATCGTCGGTACCGAGATCGCGGGTGCCGCGCGACCGGAAGGCGGCCCGCGGGCCGGTGGCGCGGCGGCTCAGGGCCGGGGCGACGGTGGCGGTGGCGGTGGCGGCGATCGAACCGCCGGTGAGGGCGACCGGGCCGGGTGCGTTCGGTGCCACGAGCACCCCGAGCACGTCGGCCGCTCCCTGACCGGCCGCGATACCGGAGAAGTGGCAGGTCACGCCCGTACGGCTGCGGTCGTAGTCGCACGGCCGGCCGTCCGGCACGAAGGTGACGTACGTGGGCAGGCGCACCGACACGTCCACCGCCTCGGCGTCGACGCTGCCCTGGTTGGAAACGGCGAACGGTAGGTCGGCGGTGGAGCCGGGCGTCAACGTCAGGTCGGTGCCGAACGTCGTCAGGTCCACCCCGTCCGGTACCAGGGTGAAGGCCACCGTCTGGCGGTTGTTGGCGGTGTCCGGGTCGGTCGGCGTGGCCGAGACCGACACCGTCATCGTGCCGGCGACCCCGGGAGCGGGCGGACCGCCCCGGCCGTCGACGGTCGGCGTGACGATCACGCCGTAGCTGTTGTCGTGGCCACCCGGCGCGATCTCGTCAAGCGGGCAGACCCGCGTGCTGACGTCGCCGTGGCAACCCGGGCCGTCGAAGTCGACGCGGACCCCGGCCAGGTCGGCGAATTCGACGGTGAGCTCGGCGTGGCCGGCCGTCGCCGGGCCACTGTTGGCGACGTCGATGCGGACCGCCTTGGACTCGGCGCCGATCGAGATCTCCGGCCCCGGTACGTTGACCGCGAGGTCAGCCGCTGCCCCGACACCGGCCGCTGCCCCGCCGACAGGCCCGGCCCCGCCACCACCCGCTGCCGCGCCACCGGGCGCGGCGCCAACCGGATCGGCGGCGACGGGATCGGCCGAGGCCGGACCGGCGATCGTGACAATCGCCACCGTCAGCACCCCGACCAGGCCCGCCACGATGACCGCGGCCGCGATCGCGGCAACGGCGCGGAAGCGTTCGATCGGGCGGCGGGGCAGCACGATACGTCCCCCGGTGGATCGCAGGTGGAAGCAGACCGCGGCAACGTATCGAAGGTGATGGCCGTCGGCGAGCCCTACAAATCACACCAATAGGACGTCTCCGGCGACCGTTACCGGAGCTACATCTTGATCTACGAACAATTCCGTGCGACTCGGACATGACCGTTACAGAACTGCGACGCGCGGCCGACCGGCTACCGGGTCTCCACCAGTGGCAGCGACCTCCGACCGGCACCGGCGCGTGCGCCGCCGCCGGGCAGCGCGGTGGACGAGAAGTGCGACACGACCCGCTCGTCGGTCGGGTCGTCCGCCGGCGTCCAATGCACGGTCAGCCGGTTGTACCGGGTGTCGCGCTGCGCCGGGATGCGGTCGGCGGTGCGGATCATCTCGACCAGCTCGGTCAGTTTCGAGCGGTGCCGGGCGCCGGCCGAGGAGATGACGTTCTCCTCCAACATGATCGAACCGAGGTCGTCAACGCCCATGTGCAGCGACACCTGACCCACGTCCTTGCCCGTGGTCAGCCACGACGACTGCAGGTGCGCGACATTGTGGAAGAACAGCCGGGCCACCGCGACCAGCCGCAGGTACTCCAGCGACGTCGCCTGGGTGCGGCCCTTGAGGTGGTTGTTCTCCGGCTGGTACGTCCACGGGATGAACGACCGGAAGCCACCCGTTGCGCCGGCGCCCGCCGGAGCGTCAGCGGAGGCGTAGCCGGCCGAGATTGCCCTGTCCTGTACGTCGCGGATCATCGCCAGGTGTTCGATGCGTTCGGCGTTGGTCTCGCCGGTACCCATCATCATCGTGGCCGTCGACTCCAGGCCCAGGGCGTGGGCGGTCTCCATGACCTCCAGCCAGCGGGCCCCGGACTCCTTGAGCGGGGCGATCGCGGTACGCGGGCGGTCCGGCAGCATCTCCGCGCCGGCACCGGCGATCGAGTCCAGCCCGGCGGCCTTGATCCGGCGCAGCGCCTCGTCGACCGACACGCCGGAGACGGTCGACATGTGCAGGATCTCGCTCGGCCCGATGGAGTGGATCACCAGGCCGGGAAAGTCCCGTTTCACCGCCGAGAACAGCTCCTCGTAGTACTCGACGCCGAAGTCCGGGTGGTGGCCGCCCTGGAGCATGACCTGGGTGGCGCCGAGGGTGACCGCCTCGGCGCACCGGCGCAGGATCTCCTCCATCGGGTGCGCCCAGCCCTCCGCGTGCCTGGGCGCGCGGTAGAACGCACAGAACTTGCACGCGGTCACGCAGACGTTGGTGTAGTTGATGTTGCGATCGATCAGGTACGTGACGATGCCGTCCGGGTACCGCCGCCGCCGTACCGTGTCGGCCGCCTCGCCGAGTGGGTGCAGCGGCGCGTCGGTGTACAGCAGCAGTGCCTCCGCCGGGCTGATCCGCCCGCCGTCGGCCGCCCGCTGCAGGATGTCGTTGATCTCCCGAATCGCACTCACGCTTCGAGGGTACGCGGCGACACGCTAGGGTCGAGTTGTGGCTGACTTACGATTCCGTCGCCTCGGCGACTCCGGTCTGGTCGTCTCGGTGGTCGGTATCGGCTGTAACAACTTCGGCGGCCGCATCGACGCGCAGCGCGCCGACGAGGTGGTCCACACCGCCCTCGACCTCGGCGTGAATCTGTTCGACACGGCCGACTCGTACGGCAATCCGAGCGGCCGGTCCGAAAAGCTGCTCGGCTCGGCGCTCGGTCGCCGCCGGGACCGGGCGATCATCGCCACCAAGTTCGGCTCGGACCTCGGCGGCGACATCGGTCCCGACTGGGGGGCCCGCGCCTCCCGGCGTTACATCATCCGGGCCGTCGAGGCGTCGCTGAAACGCCTCGGTACCGACTACATCGACCTGTACCAGATCCACTGGCCCGACCCGCTCACCCCGGTCGAGGAGACGCTGGACAGCCTCAACGATCTGGTACGCGCCGGCAAGGTCCGCTACCTCGGCTGCTCCAACTACGCCGGTTGGCAGGTGGCCGACGCGGCCTGGGTGGCCAAGACCCGCAACCTGACCCCGTTCGTCAGCGCGCAGAACCAGTACTCGCTGTTGAACCGGGATGCGGAGCGCGATCTGGTACCGGCGTGTGAACGCTTCGGGCTGGGCGTCCTGCCGTACTTCCCGCTCGCCTCCGGCCTGCTGTCCGGCAAGTACCGCCGGGGCGAGACGCCCCCGATCGGCACCCGCCTGCACGGGGAGCGGCACAGCCAGCTCCTCCAGGACGCGCCGTGGGACACCATCGAACGGCTCGGCAAGTACGCTGACCGGCGCGGCCGCACCCTCCTGGAGGTGGCGATCGGCGGCCTGGCGGCACAGCCCGCGGTCACCTCCGTGATCGCCGGCGCGACCAGCGGCGACCAGGTGCACGCCAACGTCGCCGCCAGCGTTTGGCAGCCGGGCCACGCTGACCTGGCGGAACTCGACGAGATCACCAAGGCTCCCTGACCGACCGGCTCAGGTGATCGGGACCGTCTGGACGACCAGGGTGGGCGTGGCCGACCCACCCGCCGGCTCGCGGGACACCCCGAACGTGTCGGCGCCGGACACCCGGGCGACGAGCATTGTGGCGGTGCGCTGACCCGGCGCGAGCAGCCCGATCGGGGTCGCCGTCCGGCCCCGGATCGCCCATAGTTGGTACGCCTGGTCGCGGCCCGGGTCCGGCAGGTCGGCCAGAATCGCCACGGCGGCGTCCCGGGACGGCGCGACCACGATCGACACCCGGCCGTTGCGGTGCAGGCGAGCGTCCGGCGCGGCGAGCACGTCACTGATCCGGTCGGCGCGTTGCCGCTCGGCGACGGCCCGGGCATGCTCGCCGTCGATCCGGTTCTGCGCCACCGACCAGGTCACCACGCCGCCACCGGCGACCAGCAGGGCCGCGGCGACCGCCGCCGCGCCGCGCCGCCATAGCCGGCCCAGACCGCCGTCGGCGGATCGCGGCTGGCGCTGCCCGTCGCGGCGGCGCCCGGCCGCCTGGTGTCCGCCGACCCGCCGCCCCGGCGAAACCTGGCGGGTACGGGTTATCTCGGTGAGCACGGCGGCGCGCATCCGCGGCGACGGTACCGACCAGTTCGCCTCGGCCATCCGGCCCGCCGTCTCGCGGAGTTCGGCGACCTCGAGGGTGCACATCTCGCAGTCCCGCGCGTGCCGGGCGAACGCGGCCCGCTCGATCTCGGTCACCGCGTCGAGGACGTACGCACCGGCCAGCGCGTGGATGTCACCGCCGGTCACGTCACGCGCCATGGTCATACCACCCCCGCCACGCCGAGACAGTCACGCATCCGGATCAGCCCGTCCCGCATCCGGGTCTTGACCGTGGGTACGGCCACCCCGAGCAGGTCGGCGACCTCCCGGTACGTGTGCCCGCCGTAGTACGCGAGCGTGATCGCCTCACGCTGCAGCTCGGTGAGGGCGACCAGGCAGCGGCGTACCTGCACCCGCTCGAGCCGGGCGGTGGCCCGCTCGACGACCTCGTCGTACGGGGTGTCGACGCTGGCCGCGGCGACCCGCCGCAGGCGGTCCGAACCGGCCTGCTCGGCCCGCACCCGGTCGACGGCCCGGCGGTGCGCGATGGTGAACATCCAGGCCGTGGCCGAACCGCGGGCCGGATCGTACCGGCCGGCGCTGCGCCAGATCTCGACGAGCGTCTCCTGCGCGACCTCCTCGGACTGGGCCGGGTCGCGCAGCACCCGCAGGATCAGCCCATACACCCGGGGCGCGAACGAGTCGTAGAGCGACACGAAGGCCGCCTCGTCACCCCGGGCGACCCGCTTGATCAGCTCCTCCGCGGCGGTCGGGGCAGCACCCGGTTCCGACGGCACCACGCGCTGACCCACCTCACCGTGCCGTCGCCTCATCCAGCCTCCGGACCCCGAAAGTACGCACAGTACCGATCGCGGTAGGCATTCGGCGCCGTCTCGGCGGCGGATGGCCCACCACACGATTGGTTATCGGTCGCGTGTTCTACGCGTCGTAGTCCACCGTGACCCGGTCGGTGATCGGGCTCGACTGGCAGGTCAGCACGTAGCCGGCGGCCACCTCATCCGGTTCGAGGGCGAAGTTGCGGGCCATCGAGACCGCGCCGTCGAGCACCCTGGCCCGACAGGTCGAGCAGACCCCACCCTTGCAGGCGTACGGAAGGTCCGGGCGCACCCGCAGTGCGGCGTCCAGGACCCGCCCGTCCCGCGGCATGATGAACGACGAGGCGCGGCCGTCGAGCCGGATCGTGATCTCCGCATCCCCGCCTGGAGGGTCGTCGGCGTCCCCGCCGGGAGGTTCGTTGGCTGCTCCGCCCGGACGGTCGTCCGCGGCGCGGCCCGGCTCGCGGGTCGACGGCGGCGCGGCCTCGACATGGAACAGCTCGGTGCGAATCCGGTCGGCGGGCACCCCGCGGGCGCCGAGCACGGCCTTCGCGTCGAGCACCATCCGGTACGGGCCGCACAGGAACCACTCGTCGACGGTCTCCGCCGGCACCAGCGCGTCGAGGAGCCGACCCAGCCGGTCGGCGTCGAGCCGGCCGGACAACAGCTCGGCATCCTGCGGCTCCCGGGACAGCACGTGCACCACCTGGAGACGATCCGGGTACCGGTCTTTCAGGTCGGACAGCTCCTCGACGAACATCACCCCCCGGGCGTACCGGTTGCCGTACAGCAGCGTGAACCGGCTCGCCGGCTCGGTGGCCAGGGCCGTGGCGACCAACGACAGTACCGGGGTGATCCCGCTACCGGCGACGACGGCCGCGTACCGGCGGCTCCGGCCGGGGTCGAACGCACTGGTGAAACTCCCCAGCGGCGGCAGTACCTCGACGGTCTGTCCGGCGCGCAGGGTCGCGGCGTACCCCGAGAACGCTCCCCCGGGTATCCGTTTGATCCCGATCCGCAGCCGCCCGGTCCGGTGCAGCTCCGCGGGCGTCGAAGAGATCGAGTACGAGCGGCGTACGTCAACGCCGTCGACCATCCGCCGGACGGTCAGGTGCTGGCCGGCGGCGAAATCGAAGGTCGGTCGCAGGGTGTCCGGTACGGCGAAGGTAACCACCACGGCGTCGTCGGTGAGCTGCCCCACCTCGACCATGCTGAGCTCGTGAAAAACCTGCCGTCGCCGTGGTTGTGCCCGCGTCGTCACCACGTTCACCGCGGCACCCGGTTCACAGCGGCTTCAGGCGGTCGAACGGCTCGGCGCAGGCGCGGCACCGCCACAGCGCCTTGCACGCGGTTGAGCCGAAACGGGACAGCTCCTCGGTGTCCGGCGAACCGCACTGCGGACACCGCACGCTGAGAGTCAACGCCACCGGTCCGGTCGAGCCGGTCGACCCATTCGAGCCGACCTGGCCGGTCGAACCGACCTCGCCGGGCGGGGCGGCCGGGCCGGGCGGGGCGGCCGGGCCGGGCGGGGCGATGCCGGCGGCGGCCAGCCGCTCCAGTCCGGATGCACTGATCATGTCGGTACTCCACGCCGGCCGCAGCACGGTCACGATCTCGATGTCCCCGAAGCCCACGTCCCGCAACGCCTGGCGGATATCGGACCGGATCACGTCCATGGCTGGACACCCCGAGTACGTCGGCGTGATCGTCACCGTCACCCTTCCGCCGTCGACGGCCACCCCACGCAGGATTCCCAACTCCGCGATCGTCACCACCCGGATCTCCGGATCGACGACGCCGCTCACCGCCGCCCCGGCAACAGCAGCGGCCCCACCCACCGCCCCGTCCGCCGACACACCTTCCTCCCCCCCCCGGTCGCCCTCCGCCGCCCCGTCGCGATCGTGGACAGTTCCGCCGTCCAGGGGTCGCCCCACCGTCCAAGATGGCGGGGAGCGGCGTACGGCGGAGGTGGGGTCCGGGGTCACCATCGGGCTCCGGGATGGGAGCGGTGGAGCACCTGCATTTCGGCCAGCAGATAGGACAGCGCCTCGGTGTGCAGTCCATCCCGGCCACCGGCGGGCGCCCAGCCGCCGTCGGCCGGCCGGGTCAGGGTGGCCTCGGCCAGTACCGTGTCGATGGTTGTCAGCCAGCGCGGGCGCAGCGCGGCGGCATCGACGAGGTCGATCGCGTCGGCGCGGAAAAGCTCATGGGTGTACGGCCAGAGCAGGTCGACGGCGGCCTGCACGCGCGCGTGCGACTCCGGGGTGCCGTCGCCGAGCCTGACCGTCCACAGTGAAGCGTGGTCGAGGTGGTACGCGGACTCCTTGCGCGCCTTCGCCCCGATCGCCGACAGCCGCTCGTCGTCCACCGTGGTCAGCTCCGTGTAGAGCAGGACCTGGTAGGCCGACAGGTACAGCAGCTTCGCCATGGTGACCCCGAAGTCGCCATCGGGCTGCTCGACCAGCAGGCAGTTGCGGTACTCGCGGTCGTCGCGCAGGTAGGCGAGTTGATCCTCGTCGCGCCCGGCGCCCTCAAGCTCCCCGGCATAGGTCAGCACGAGCCGCGCGACGCCGAGCTGGTCGAGCGCGATGTTGGCCAGCGCGACATCCTCCTCCATGGACGGTGCCCGCGCCGTCCACTCCGCCAACCGCTGCGCGGCGACCAGGGCATCGTCACCCAGCCGGAGGCAGTACTCGAAGAGATCCGTACTCATATGTGCCTCGCGTCGGCGGGCACCTCGTAGAAGGTCGGGTGCCGGTACACCTTGTCGGCGGCCGGGTCGAAGAAGGCGTCCTTCTCGTCGGGGCTGCTCGCCACGATCGCGGCGGCCGGCACCACCCAGATCGACACCCCCTCCTGCCGTCGGGTGTACAGGTCGCGGGCGTTACGCAGGGCGATCTCGGCGTCGGCGGCGTGCAGGCTGCCGACGTGGCCGTGGGACAGCCCGCGCCGCGGCCGGACGAACACCTCCCACAGCGGGCCCTCAGACACGCGTCGGCTCCCGATCCCGGGGGCGATCGGTCTTCGGGTCGGACTCCCGGTCGCGGCGTCGGGCGGCGTACGCCGCGGCCGCCGCCCGCACCCACGCGCCGTCCGCGTCCGCCTGCCGCCGGTGTGTCATGCGTTGCCGGTTGCACGGGCCGTCACCGCGGACGACCGCCGCCAACTCGGCGAAATCGGGTCCGGTGAAGTCGTGGTGCCCACGGTCGGGGTTCCACCGGAGGTCCGGGTCGGGCAGCGTGAGCCCGAGGACGGACACCTGCTGGACACACATGTCGACGAAGCGCTGTCGCAGGTCGTCGTTGGAGAAACGCTTGATCTTCCACCGCATCGAGCGCTCGGAGTTGGGGGATTCGGCGTCCGGCGGGCCGAACATCGACAGTGACGGGTACCACCACCGGTCGATCGCGTCCTGCGCCATCGCTCGCTGCCGGTCGGTACCGTCGGCGAGGACGTGCAGGATTTCGAAGCCCTGCCGCTGGTGGAAGGACTCCTCCTTGCAGATGCGGATCATGGCCCGGGCGTACGGCCCGTACGAGCACCGGCACAACGGCACCTGGTTGACGATCGCCGCGCCGTCGACCAACCAGCCGATTGCGCCGATGTCGGCCCAGGTCAGGGTCGGGTAGTTGAAAATCGACGAGTACTTCTGCCGGCCGCTGAGCAGCAGGTCGACGAGTTCGTCGCGGGACACCCCGAGCGTCTCGGCCGCCGCGTAGAGGTACAGGCCGTGCCCGGCCTCGTCCTGCACCTTGGCGAGCAGGATGGCCTTGCGCTTCAGCGACGGCGCACGGGAAATCCAGTTCGCCTCCGGCTGCATACCGATGATCTCCGAGTGGGCGTGCTGTGCGATCTGGCGGATCAGGCCGCGCCGGTAGTCATCGGGCATCCAGTCGCGCGGTTCGATCTTCTGGTCGGCCGCGATCACCGCGTCGAAGTACTCCCGGAGCCGCTGCTCCTCGGGCTGGGCCGGATCGTCGCCGTACACGGTCTCAGTGTTACAGCAGTACGCAGCATTGGCAACGGCCTGTAACACCGCCGATGCCCGCCCGGGTGCCGAGGTCGGGGCGAAGGTTACCGAGCAACTGCTCACCGTCCGGTAGGGGGCGGGTCAGACCGCGGCGAACATCGGGCCACCGGGCGGCAGCGGCGGGACCTCGCCCAGCTCGGCGGCGCGGCGGGCGAACTCCCGCACCCCGGCGACCTGCCGCTCGCCCAGCGAGAAGTCCAACACCCGGAAGTACGAGGCCAGGGTCGCCGCGTCGAACGGCTCCCAGCGCGCCGCGGCCGCGGCCACCGCGTCAAGCTCGCGCACCGACAGCTCCCGCGACCGCACAAAGGCCTCGTGTACGTCCTTGACCTGCCCCGGATTCGCCTCGGCGAAGTCCCGGCGGACCGCCCAGGCGGCGAAGACCATCGGCAGGCCGGTCCACTCCCGCCACGCCTGACCGAGGTCGGTGACGGCCAGGCCCCGCCGCGGTGCCTCGTACAGTGCCCGCAGCGCCACATCGCCGATGAGCACCGCGGCGTCCGCCTCCAGCAGCATCTCGGTGAGATCCGGCGGGCAACCGAAGTACTCCGGGGTGGCGCCGTACCGCCCCGCGAGCAGCAACCGGGCCAGCAGCACCCCGGTGCGCGAGGTCGAACCGAGCGCCACCCGCCGGCCGTCCAGGTCGGGTAACGGCCGGGTGGAGACGAGGTTGACCGACAACACCGGCCCGTCGCTGCCGACCGCAAGGTCCGGCAACAGCAGCAGCTCGTCGGCGTGACGCAGGTACTCGACCAGCGAGATCGGTCCGATGTCCAGGTCCCCGGCGATCAGCGCCGCGTTGAGCCGGTCCGGCGTGTCCTTGTGCAGGTCGACGTCGAGCAGAGCCCCGGACCGCATCAGACCCCAGTACAGCGGAAGGCAGTTGAGGAACTGGATGTGTCCGACCCGGGGCCGCCGCTGCACGCTCACGCCTCCCACCGTAGCCCGGCCCGGAGGTCCCTCTTCCGACCGACAGCCTGCTCATCGTTGGCCCGGTCGCGGTGGACGGCCCGGTCGCGGTGGACGGCCCGGTCGCAGCCGCGAAGGACATGTTCGGCCGTTAGTCCTTCATATCCGGCGGCGCAAGCCGGTCCGTCGGGAAGGCCCGGTAGTTGACGGCAACCGGTCGCGCACCGGACGGTGCGTCCACGCGGTGGGCGTACGTGTAGGGCTTGATCAACTCTTGCACCGCCTGGTTGATCCTCTCCAGCTCCTCGGCGGTCACCAGGAGATGCGTCTTCGTGATCGTCGCCACCCGGGACCACTCCTCGTCATCGGAGCCGACCGTGTCCGCCCACCGACGGGCCAACGCGTCGTCACGGGTCAGTACCGCATCGACCAGGATCCTGCCCGCCTCCCACAGCTCCGGCGGGTCGTCCTTGATGGTGTCGAAGCGCACGCCGGTGGCACCCGGCCGGCGGTGCCACACACGCTCCCGGCCGTCGCCCCGGCTCGGCGCCTCCTCGACCATCCCGTACCTCGCCAACGCGCGCAGGTGATAGCTCGTGGCGCTCGGCGACAACCCGACCACCTCGGCAAACTGCGTGGCGGTACCGGTCTGCCCGGTACTGAGCGCGTCGAGAATGGCCAGCCGGGCCGGGTGGGCGAGTGCCCGCAGGACACGTGGGTCGCGGATGGGTACTGCCGTTTCCTCGGTCACGTGAACAGCGTGCCCGGTCCGCCCCGCCCCGTACAATTTCGGCCGCGCGTGTCCCGGCCCGTCCTGCGCGGTCGATGTCCACCGAGTGCGGTGAACACAGCCGGGCAGGTCAGACAGTAACGACTGCCACAAGATCCGCTAACCCGACAAAATCAGCGGGATTCCGGGTATAGACGCTGGCGCCATGCGCGTGTGCGGTTGCCGCGATCAACAGATCCATGACCCGGCCGCGCGGCTGGCGCCCCACCTGTACTACGCGTGCGGCGAGGCGGCCGTAACTGTCCGCGACGGCACCGTCGACCGGCAGCGGATCAAATCGTCGTTGCAGAGCAGCAAGCCGACTCAGCCGCGATGCTCGCGACTCCTCGCTCTTGGCCACCAGGACTCCGAAATGGAGTTCGGCGAGACTGACGACGCTGATAGCCAACTCGCCGGGAATTGGCGTGATATCGGTGGCGACGAGGACGCTCGTGTCCAGAACACCTCGACTCACCGCTCGGCCCAGGGATCGACCAGGGAGCCGTCCAGCTGATCGCGGTCGCCTGCCCAGTCCTCGTCAGCCGGCCGGGCAAATACCTCGGCGAGGTCATCCCAACGTCGCCATGCGCGTGGGCTGACCGGGCCCAACACCGCTGCCGGCCGTCCGGCGACCGTAATCGTCACCTGCTCGCCCGCCTGGGCGCGACGCACCAACTCGCTCGCATTCTGCCGCATTTCCCGCAACCCGATCTCGTTCACGACTCGAAGGTAGCACATGTGCTACCCGGGCGGGACCGCCGTAGTCGGTCAGCGCGTTGTCGACGCCGGCGTGGCGTACGCCGCGCTACCGTGCCAATGCCCACCACGGCGCCGGCGTGCGCTGGCTTGCCTCGACCCGGTCCCGCCGGTCGTTTCGCCGCAGCATGTTATTTGATGGGACGACACCTCGGCCCATTGCCGTCGTCCGGCCGGCATCCGCACCCGGTAAACCTGACGACGGGCTCGACCAACGCCGGTAGAGTGGTCCGTTCGCGCGGCAGCACCGGGGTCCCGCCAGACGGCACGCCGGCACCGGCAACTCGACTCAGTTCCATCAAGGACGTCGAATGACCCTGCACGCCGACCTCGACCTGGAAGCCGACCTCACCGCCGAACGGACCCACCTGAGTACCTCCCGCGCCGCGCTGCGGCGCATGCGCGAGCACGCCGAGGCGCTGTTCGCCACCGGCGAGAACGTCGCCGGCGACGCCTACAGCGCCGAAACCCTCGGTCGCACCCTCAACCGGCGGGTCGCCGAACTCGCCGACAACCCCGACACCCCACTGTTCTTCGGCCGCCTCGACTTCGGCACCGCCGAACAAGCCGGCGAACACGCCGACCACACCTACCACGTCGGCCGCCGCCACGTCACCGACGACACCGGCGAACCCCTCGTACTGGACTGGCGTGCGCCCGTATCGCGCTCGTTCTACCGCGCTAGCGCGACAGACGCCCAAGGCGTCGCCGTACGGCGCCGATTCGGGTTCGTACGGGGCGAACTGACCAGCTTCGAAGACGAACACCTCGACCGGGGCGAGGAACTCGGTACCACCAGCCGGATCCTCACCGCCGAAATCGAACGCCCACGCGTCGGCCCGATGCGCGACATCGTCGCCACCATCCAACCCGAACAAGACGAACTGGTGCGCGCCGATCTGCACGAATCGGTCTGCGTACAGGGTGCGCCCGGTACCGGGAAGACGGCGGTCGGGCTGCACCGGGCCGCGTACCTGCTGTATCTGCACCGAGAGCAGCTCCACCGGACCGGTGTCCTGATCGTCGGACCGAACCGGGCGTTCCTGCACTACATCGCCTCGGTACTGCCGGCGCTCGGCGAGCTGGACGTCCGGCAGGCGACCATCGACGACCTGCTCGCACGGGTACCGGTACGCGCGGTCGACCCGCCGGCCGCAGCCGAGGTGAAACACGACCACCGGATGGCCGCCGTCCTGGCACGCGCGCTCGCCGGCCGGATCCGCAGACCCACCGAGCCGATCATGGTGCCGGACGGCTCTTACCGCTGGCGCATTTCCGTCGAGGCCCTCCGCCGGGTCGTCGACGATGTCCGCCGGGAGGCGCCGTCGTTCGCCCTCGGCCGGGAGCGGGTGCGGGCCCGGGTGGTGGCACTGCTCCAGCGCCAGGCGGAGTACAAGTCCGGCGACTCCCCGGGCGAGACGTGGCAACGAAGGATGGGCCGCGCGAAGCCGATCACCGCGTTCCTGGACGCGGTCTGGCCGGCCGTCACCCCGGAACAGCTCGTCTTCGACGTCCTGACCGCCGCCCAGCGCGACGCCGCCACGCCGACCGCCGCACCCGCAGACCGCGACACGTCGACCGCCGCCGCACCGGCCGACGCTGACATTGCGACCATCGGGCACTCCGACCCCCACGGTCGCGCCGGCGGGTTCCGTGATGCGGGCGGCCCGACGGCAGGCGCGGCCGACAGTATCTTCGCCGGGCTGCTCACCGACGCCGAGCGGGATGCGATCGGCTGGCGAAAGCCAGCCCGTACGGCCCGGACCGCACGGTGGACCGCCGCCGACGCGATCCTGCTCGACGAGGCGGCGGGGCTGATCGACCGGGTGCCGAGCTTCGGCCACGTCGTGGTCGACGAGGCGCAGGACCTCTCACCCATGGAGTGCAGGGCGATCGCGCGGCGCAGCGTCCACGGTTCGCTCACGCTGCTCGGCGACCTCGCTCAGGGCACCACCCCGTGGGCCGCCCGCCGCTGGGCTGACAGCCTGGTCCACCTGGGCAAACCGGGTGCCGCGATGGTCGGTCTGCGGACCGGTTTCCGGGTACCGAAGGCGATTCTCGACCTTGCCAACCGGCTGTTGCCGGCGCTTGACGTGGAGGTACCCCCGGCTGTTTCCCTGCGCCAGGACGGTGTGCTGACGGTACGGCGGGTTGAAGATCTTGAAACCGAGGCGGTGGCCGCGGTGCGTGCGGCGCTGGACCACGAAGGGTCGATCGGCGTGATCGCGGCGGACGCGGCGGTGCCGGGGCTGGCCGCCGCGCTCAGCGCGGCGGGCCTGCCCAGCGGCACACCCGACCACGACGAACGGATCACCGTGCTGCCGGCGACGCTGGCCAAGGGCCTGGAATACGACCACGTGATCGTCGTCGAGCCGGCGGACATCGTGGCCGCCGAGGTGCGCGGGCTGCACCGGCTGTACGTGGTGCTCACCCGCGCCGTCTCCGGCCTGTACGTGCTGCACCGGGCGCCGTTACCGGCGGCGATGCGCGGCTGACCTCAAACGGTGATCTTCACATCGTCGACGGCGGCCTCGACCAGGCTCGCGCCGGCCGCGTCCGCGGCCGCCACCAGAATCCGCACGCTCTGGCCCGCGAACGCGGACAGGTCGATGCTCGCGACCGTCCATCCGGCGTCGTGGTTGGCCGCCGCGGCCGGCACGGTGAGCACGACGGTCGCGCCGCTCGCGGTCACGATACTGATCTTGAGATAGTCGGCCGGAGACGCGTTGGCCCCGTAGGCCAGGTAGTAGGACAGGCTCAACCTCGGTGTACCGGTGGCCGGCAACACGACCGGCGGGGACTGGATGGTCGTCACGCCACCGTCGATGTCCCCGACGCCCGCAGCAGCGCCGGCCAGTCGCCCCGTGACCAGGTCATTCGCCCCGCTGGCCGGTACCGCGAGCTGCTTCGGACCGCCCGAGTCGGTCGCCTCCGGCACTCCGCGCTCCCACTTGCCGGTGGTCGCCGTGTCGGTACCGGCGGGGTTGGTGACCCAGCCGGTAGGAGTCTCGAAATTGTCTGAGAAGACTGTCGTGACCGGCTTCGCCGGACCGCAGTACTGGGCCTGCTTGCCGATCGCCCGGTACGGGCAGTCGGCATACTCCAGGAGCCGCAGCACCGCTTCCTTGTTCCGGCTGGTCTGCGCGGCGATCACGGACGCCGGCGGGTAGAAGCCGCCGCCGGCCTCACTGGTCGGGTACATCTCGAAGGTGTAGTCGAAAATGCCCTGCTCACCCCAGGCCCATTCGTTGATCGAACCGTCGGCGAGGTAGAGGTCGCTCGCCTCCTCC
>JAVHWE010000289.1:0-2793 GCA_032160285.1 Micromonosporaceae bacterium
GCGCCGCGCCGGAGCACCCCGCCCGCCACGGCCGGCGGTGCGACCGCCCGCGACGGTGCCCTGGAGTTCGCCCTGACCGGGCTGCGCTGCGGCGATACGGAGCTGGGCACCTGGCCGGTGCGCAAACGGGCCACCGGCCGGTACTGCCTGGTCAGCGTCCGGGTATCGAACATCGGCTCGCATACCGGGCTGATTTTCACCGGCAGCCAGCGACTGGTGGACACCGCCGGCAGGCAGTACCCGGCCGACCGGTGGGCCTGGGTCTACTCGGCCACCTCACGCGCCCTCACCGGTACGGTGGACCCTGGTCAGGCGCTCAACGGCACGCTGGTGTTCGACGTACCGGCCGACGCCCACCTGACCCGGATGATCGTCCACGACACGCCGCTCAGCCGCGGTACGGAGCTGACCCTGCCGTCGTAGCGTCGCTTTCGCATCCCGCGCCAGGTGCAGTACGGCGCGGCCTTGGGTACCGTCGTACGGATACGAGACCCCGGGAGCTGCATGCCGACCGTTTCCAAGGGTCCCGACGCCGACGCCACCATCCTGCACGCGGTGGAGGAAGCGGCGGGATACATCGCCGCCATCTGCTTCAAGACCGGGCCACCCGAGCTGGTCGGAGCCGAACTGGAGTGGACCCTCCACCACCGAGACGCTCCCGATACGCCGTTGGATCTGACGCTGGTACGCCGAGCGCTCGGCCCCCACGCACCACCCACGCTGGTTCCCGACACCCCCCACCACGCCCTTCCCGGTGGCGGCATGGTGACCCTGGAGCCCGGAGGGCAGATCGAGATCTCCTCCGCTCCGGCCACCTCGCTCACCGCGCTGCGACGCAGCGTCGACGGTGACATTGCTCACCTGGCCGATCTGCTGACGACCGCCGAGTTGCGGCTCGGCGGATCCGGCATCGACCCGCACCGGCGCCCACGCCGGCTGCTCGACACCCCCCGGTACGCGGCGATGCAGCGTGCGTTCGACGCCCGTGGAATGCATGGCCGGACCATGATGTGCAGTACCGCCGGGCTTCAGGTTTGCGTGGACGCCGGCCAACCACACCGGCTCGCCGCCCGCTGGAGTGCGCTGCACGCGCTCGGACCGACGCTGTTGGCGACCTTCGCCACCGCCCGTCACCAGGCCGGCCGGGACACCGGCTGGGCATCGGCACGGATGCGCGCGTGGCTGGGCATGGACCAGCACCGCACCGGGCCGGTCGGTGCGGCGACGGCCGACCCGGCCACCGACTGGGCGCGGTACGCACTGGCCGCGCCGCTGCTGTGCGTACGCCGGCCCGGTTCGGACTGGGACGCCCCACCCGGTGTCACGTTCGCCGACTGGATTGCCGGGGCGCTGCCCGAACCACCGACAACCGACGATCTGGACTACCACCTCGGCACGCTGTTTCCGCCGATCCGCCCCCGTGGGTACCTGGAGGTGCGCTTCCTGGACACCCAGCCCGGCCCGGACTGGTTCGCGCCGGTCGCGGTGGTGGCCGCGCTGCTCGCCGACGACGACACGACCGACGCCGCCCGCGAGGCATGCGAGCCGGTCCGGGACCGGTGGCTCGACGCCGCCCGCCACGGGCTCGCCGACCCCGAACTGGCGAAGGCCGCGGCACGGGTACAGGAGATCACCGATGACGCGCTCGGCCGGACCGATCTGTCCCCGGCTGCGCAAGCGGAGGTGGCCGAGGTATTCGACCGGCGTCTTCGGCGCGCCATGACTGCCCCCGACGGAAGGGTGACCGATGACCGATGAGCCGGAGCGGCTGCGCGGACGCGTCGCCGTCGAACTCGAACGCAGCCGCGTGCGCACCGCGCTGCTGACCGACGCGGTGGACGACGGCGACCTGGTCCGCCAGCACTCGGCGTTGATGTCACCGCTGGTCTGGGACCTGGCACACATCGGCAACCAGGAGGAGCTGTGGCTGGTCCGGGACGTCGGTGGGCGCGAACCCGTACGCCACGACATCGATGAGCTCTACGACGCGTTCAAACACACCCGTGGTAGCCGACCGCAGCTGCCCCTGCTCGACCCGGCGCAGGCCCGGACGTACGTGCGGACGGTGCGCGACAAGGTGTTCGACGTGCTCGACGGGGTCGCCCTGGAAGGCCGTCGGCTCACCGAGGACGCGTTCGCCTTCGGCATGATCGTCCAGCACGAGCAGCAGCACGACGAGACGATGCTGGCCACCCACCAGCTCCGGGTCGGTGCGCCGGTACTGGATGCCGCACCGCCACCGCCGGCCCGGGTCCGGGTCAGCGGCGAGGCGCTGATCCCGGCTGGGCCGTTCACCATGGGCACCTCGACCGAGGCGTGGGCGCTGGACAACGAACGCCCGGCACACGAGGTGACGTTGCCGGCGTACGTCATCGACCGGGCGGCGGTCACCAACGCCGGGTACGCCGCGTTCATCGCCGATGGCGGATACGACCAGGCGCGCTGGTGGACCGACGAGGGCTGGCGGCACCGCATCGACGCCGACCTCACCGCGCCGATGCACTGGCGTCGCGACGGCGACGGCTGGGTACACACCCGGTTCGGCCGGACCACCCCGATCGAGGCGGACGCGCCGGTGGTACACGTCTGCTTCCACGAGGCACAGGCGTACGCCACCTGGGCGGGTAAGCGCCTGCCGACCGAGCCGGAGTGGGAGAAGGCGGCCAGGTTCGACCCGGCGACCGGGCGCTCGCGCCGGTACCCGTGGGGCGACGCGTCGCCCGAACCGGGACACGCCAACCTCTCCCAGCGCCATCTCGCGCCGGCGCCGGCCGGTGCCTACCCGGACGGCGC
>JAVHWE010000302.1:0-8787 GCA_032160285.1 Micromonosporaceae bacterium
AGCGGCGTCACCAGGTCAACGGCGATGTGTAGGTCCTCGGCGCGCAGCGTGACGTCGACGTCTTCGAGCGCCGGCTGGCCGCACCGCGACGCCAGCACCTGGCCGGCGAGCCGGACGCGAGCCGCGATCGAGCCGCCGAGGCCGCTGGCGAAGCGCAGCTCCCGGGCGATCGCGGCGACGCCGGGCCGGTCCAGCAGCCGGTCATGCGAGCGCTTCTGCACCGGGATGCCGGCCCGCGACAACGCGTCGACCACCGCGGCGGCCTGCGCGTCGGTGCGGTACAGCACGGCGACGTCGGCGAACGAGAGCGCGTCGCCGGATCCGCCGGGCAGTGCGCGGGAGTCGACGCGGCCGGAGTCCAGCGACCGGTGCGACACGCCGCCGAGCAGTTCGTCGACGGTACGCACGACGAAGTCGGCCTCGTCGGCGACCGAGCCGGCCGCGTACACCACGACCTGCGGGGCGGCCGGATCGACCCGGGCCGGGTCGAGCCGGCGGCCCGGTACCAGGGTGGTGGGGGCGATGGCCTGTCCGGCGACGGCGAGGATCGGTGCGGACGACCGGTAGTTGCGGGTCAACCGAACCGTCCGGGCATCCACGAAGTCGGCGGTGAACCGCAGGAAGAACTCGACGTTCGCGCCGCGGAACGAGTAGATCGCCTGGTCCGGGTCGCCGATCGCGCACAGGTTCCCGTCGGGTGGGCATAGCAACCGCAGCAGCGCGTACTGGATGGGGTCGACGTCCTGGTACTCGTCCACGAAGATCCACGGCCAGCGGTCGCGGTACGTCGTCACCAGCGCCGGCGACGCGGCCAGCAGCGCCGCCGGCATGGATACCAGCTCGTCCAGGTCGACCAGGTCACGCACGCGCAGGGCCTTCGTGTACTCCTCGCGCAACACCTCGTCGGTGGCCAGCGCGCCCAGCGCACGGCGCGCGTCGCGCTCCGACGGCGCCGAGCCGAGCCCGGCGGCCTCGGCCACGATCGACAGCCGTTCGGCGTCGTCGGCGATCCGGAACCGGGGCGACAGGCCGGCCGCGGCGGCGTTGTCCCGTAAAATCGTCAGGCCCAACGCGTGGAACGTGGTCACCGTGACGTCCTCGGCGACCGGCCCGAGCAGTCCGTCGAGTCGTTGCCGGACCTCCTCGGCGGCCCGCTTGGTGAAGGTGATCGCGAGGCACTGTTGGGGGTACACACCCAGTTCGGCGCAGAGGTAGGCGATCCGGTGGGTGAGCGTGCGGGTCTTACCGGTACCGGGCCCGGCGACGATCAGCAGGGGCCCGCCGGGGGCGGCTGCGGCGACCCGCTGCAACGCGTCGAGGCGGTCCAACAGGCCGGTACCGACCTCCTCCATACCGGCGAGCATCGGTTCGAGTGGCTCGTGCGGCGACCGTGCCACGTCCAGCGGCGGTCCGCTCTTGCGCTGCCGGGGCGTGGCCTTCCGGGGTACCGGGAACGCCGGCGGGGACGCGGTCCCCGGTACCGGCTGGGACTTTTCGCGCGGCTGCGGTACCGCGAGGTCGAACAGCGTGTCGCTGCCCGCGCCCGACCGCAGCTCACCCGGTTCGAACAGGCGGATCACGCCGTACTCGCCGTCGTAGCCGGGGGTGCGCCGGACTCGACCGGCGCGCAGCCGGCTGATGGCCTCGCCGAGGCGTTCGCCACCGACCGCCACCACCTGGTCGAGCGGCGCGTCGCGCAGGATCGCGAGCTCCGGGCCGATCTCCGCCACCAGGGTGTTGAGCTGTGCCTCGACCGATTTGGACTTCGACCCGACGCCGACGATCTCGCCGACGATCTGGGCCAGCTGGATCAGGTGCTGCACGGCCGGTGCCCCGTCGGGCCGGAAACCGGTGGGCCGGTCGGCCAGCTCCTCGACCCGGTGCAGCACGCCGATGGTCAGCGGCTTGCCGCACTCGGGGCACTGGCCGCCGGTCTGCCGCGACTGCTCCGGCGACCACATGACGCCGCAGGCACGGTGCCCGTCCGCGTGGTACTTGCCTTCCTCCGGGAAGAACTCGATCGTCCCGTGTAGACCCTCGCCGGTACGCAGTGATTCCCGCACCGCGAAGTAGTCGAGGTCGCAGCCGAGCAGCGTGGCCTCCCGACCCAGCGCCGGCGCGGAGTGCGCGTCCGAGTTGGACACCAACCGGTAGGAGTCCAGACTGGACACCCGCCAGTTCATCGCCGGATCCGACGACAGTCCGGTCTCGACGGCGAATATCTGGTCGGCGAGGTCGGCGTAGCAGTCGGCGATCGCGTCGAATCCGGACTTCGAGCCGAGGGCGGAGAACCACGGCGTCCAGATGTGCGCGGGTACCAGATACCCGTCCGGGCTCGCGTCGAGGGTGATCTCCAACAGGTCGCGGGAGTCGAGCCCGAGGATGGGGCGGCCATCGGCGCCGAGATTGCCGACGCGAGACAGCGCGGTGTTGAACCGGCCGACCGCGTCCAGGTCGGGCAGGTAGATCAGGTGGTGGACCTTGCGGGTACGGTCCCCCCGCTTGTAGATCGTGGAGATCTCCACCGACAGCATGAAGCGGACCGCGACGTCCGGGCCGGCGAGCCGGGGCGGCAGCGTGCGCAGGACGTCGGTCTCGCGGTCGGGGTGCAGCCGGTACAGGCCCGGCTCGGCCGGGACCAGCGCCTCGCGAAGATGGTCGTACCAGGCCGGATGCGTGAAGTCCCCGGTGCCCAGCAGGGTAATGCCCTTGCGCCGGGCCCACCAGCTCAACGTGTCGAGGCTGAGGTCCCGGCTGCAGGCGCGCGAGTACTTGGAGTGGATGTGCAGGTCCGCGACGAACGATGGCACGCCGCATCCTGTCATAGCGTGTCGGCCGGGTTGGCACCGCCACGCCGGGTTACGGCGCCCGCAACACGATGAGCGAGATGTCCGGCGGCGCGCCGACACGCACCGGCGGCCCCCAGAACCCGGCGCCGCGCGTGACATAGAGCTGGGTGTTCCCGAACCGCGCGTACCCGGCGAGCACCGGCTGCTGCAGCCGCACCAGGTACCCGAACGGGAAGATCTGACCGCCGTGGGTGTGGCCGGACAGTTGCAGGTCCACGCCGCGCCTGGCCGCCTCGTCCACCTGGACCGGTTGGTGGGCCAGCAGCACGACCGGCTTGGTCGGGTCGCGCCCGCCGAGCGCGGCGTCGTAGTCCGGAGCGTCCCCATAGGACCCGCCGGTGGCGTCGTTCACCCCGGCCAGGTCGAGTCCGTCGATCCCGACCCGCTGGTTGCGCAGCACGGTCAGGCCGAGCGATCTGACCTCGGTGATCCACTCCCGGTATCCGGAAAAGTACTCGTGGTTGCCGGTGACGAAGAACGAACCGCGCCGGGCGCGCAGCTGGGCGAGCGGTTCGGCGGCCCGGCCGAGCTCCGCGACCGAGCCGTCCACCAGGTCGCCCACGACGGTCACCAGGTCGGCGTCGAGATGATTGATCATGTCGACGATCCGTCGGGTGTGTCCGCGGCCGAGCAGCGGACCGAGGTGGATGTCGGAGACCACGGCGATCCGGAAGCCGTCCATCCGCCGCGGCAGTTTGGCCAGCGCGATCGGTCGGCGGACGATCCGCGGCGGCCCGAGTGCCCGGGCGGTGCCGAACGCGGTGGTGCCGACGGCCGCGACACCGGCGACGGTGGCCAACGACCGGGCCAGCAGCAGCCGCCGCCCCGGATCCACCCCCGTCTGGCCGCCCGCCCGGGCCGGGCCGGCCGCAGCCACGGGGTCACCCGGCGTCGGAGCTGGGCCGGCCGCCGCCGCTGGCTCGCCTGCCGTCGGCGCCTGGCTGTGCGCCGTCAACCGGTAGAGCACCAGCCGGGGTAGTTCGAGCACGACCAGGGTCGACAGGGCCAGGAACATCACCGCCAACCACAGGTACCCGGGCCAGGCCAGCAGCGGCTGCCGGTCCATCGGCAGCCGCCGGCCGGCCAGTGTCGCCGGCAGCAGCAGGGCCAAGAGAATCATCCCCACCGTGCCGGCGCGCCGGCCCCGGCTGCGTGGCCGGGTGGTGGCGCGGACCAGCCGGGCCCACAGGTACCAGTGGATCAGCCCGATCAGTGCCAGCACGACCAGGACAAACACGCCGAGCATGTACGGGTCAGCCGCCCGCGAACGGCGGCAGCACGTCGATGCTGGCCCCGTCCGCCAGGGGTGCCGTCCGGTCGCGGCAGACCACCTCGTCGACCAGGAACGAGGCCGAGCCGAGGATCCGGGCCAGCGCCGTGCCGTGGGTACGCGCGAGTGAGTCGACGAGTTCGTCGAGGGTGGCGGCGGACACCTTCTCCTCGGCGGTACCGGCGGCCGCCCGCGCGCCAGCGAAGTAGCGGACCGTGATCATGGAGTGGTCAGCCCCCGATCGCCGACATCGGCCGGCTGGGCTGCAGGAACGTCGGATCGTCGATACCGTGGCCGGCGGCCTTGCCCCACATGGTCTTGCGCCACAACTCGGCCAGGTCGTCGTCGGAGCCGCCGGCCCGCATCGCACCACGCAGGCTGGTTTCCTGCTGGCTGAACAGGCACGACCGGACCGCACCGTCGGCGGTCAACCGGGTCCGGTCGCAGGCGGCGCAGAACGGCTGGCTGACGCTGGCGATGACGCCGACCCTGGCGGGCCGACCGTCCGCCGTGCGGTACCCGTCGACCAGCCAGGTCTGCGCCGGTGCGCCACCCCGCTCGGCCGGGTCGGGCGTCAGTGTGTACGCCTCGGTGAGGTGGGCCAGGATCTCCGTCGCGGTGACCATGTTGTCGCGGCGCCAGGTGTGGCCGGCGTCCAGCGGCATCTGCTCGATGAACCGCAGCTCGTACCCGTGGGCCAGGGCGAACGCCAGCAGCTTCGCCGGTTCGTCGTCGTTGATCCCACGCATCAGGACCGTGTTGAGCTTGATCGGGTGCATGCCGGCCGCCGCGGCGGCGTCGATGCCGGCGAGCGTGTCGTCGAGTCGGCGTCGGTGCGCCAGCCGCTCGAACCGGTCGGCGTCGAGCGTGTCGAGAGAGACGTTGACCCGGTCCAGCCCGGCCGCTGCCAGTAGGGCGGCCCTGCGGTCGAGTCCGATCGCATTGGTGGTCAGGGACAGCTGTGGACGGGGACTGAGCGCCGCCGCGGCCGCGACGATGTCGACCAGGCCGGCGCGCAGCAGCGGTTCGCCGCCGGTGAACCGGACCTCCGTGACGCCCAGGCGTTCGACGGCGATCCGCACCAGCCGGTTGACCTCGTCGTCGGTGAGCAGATCCGGGCCCGGCAGCCAGGGCAGACCCTCAGCCGGCATGCAGTAGGTGCACCGCAGGTTGCACCGGTCGGTCAGCGACACCCGCAGGTCGGTGGCGACCCGGCGGTACCGGTCGGCCAGCGCGAGGGGGCGAGTCATGCTCGAACGTTACCCGCCGGGCCGACAAGTGCCACCCGGTTGTCCGGTCCGACGGGTCACCGCGGTTCAGTCCATCGCGCGAGCGGCCGCGAGGACCGAGGCGCGGTAGCCGCCGCCGAACATGGCGGTGTGCGCGAGGAGCAGGTGCAGCTGGTGCAGCGGGACCCGTTCCGGCCAGCCCTCGGCGAGCGGCCAGACCTCCTGGTACGCGCCGAGGATCCGGTCCAGGTACGGTGCACCGCCGAACAGCGACAGCATGGCGAGATCGGTCTCACGGTGCCCGCCCTGGGCGGCCGGGTCCACCAGCCACACCTGGGCGCCCGACCACAGCAGGTTGCCCGGCCACAGGTCGCCGTGGGTACGGGCGGGCGGCTCGTCGGCGGCCGCCCCCGCGTACCCGGTTATGTTTTCCATCACACGCTCGACGTGCGCCGCGTCGGCACCGGACAACGCGCCGTTGTCGACCGAACGGCGCAGGAACGGCGCGAGCCGCCGGGTCGCGAACCAGGCCGGCCACGGGCCGGGCGACGGATCGTTGGACATCGGCAGTGAGCCCAGGTATCCCGGCCACTCCGCGCCGAAGGCGGGCGCGCCGGCCCGGTGCAGCCAGGCGAGTTCGCGTCCGAACCGCTCGGCGGCGTGTGGCCGCGGCTCGGTCGACTCGATCCACTCCAGCGCCAGCATGTCGGGCAGTTCGACGATCACCTCGGGGACCGCGGCGGTACCGGCGGCGCGCAGCCACCGCAGCCCGCAGGCCTCGGCCGCGAAGAAGCCCGGCGGCGCGTCGGGGCGGGTCTTGCTGAACACCGACTCGCCGTTGTCGAACGTCAGGCGGCTGGCCACACAGATCGAGCCGCCCGACACCGGCGTTTCCCGGATCCGCTGGTGGGTCCGGAACGTCGGGAGGTGCTGCGGGTGTTCGCGCAGGTACGCCAGGTCCACGCCGCCAGACGTTACCGCCCGGCGGCGGCGCGCAGGGCGGACCGGGCGCCGTCGTACGCCTGTAGAACACCGCGTACCGGTGCGACGCAGAGGTCGAGCGCGACCTCCTCGACCGCGCGGCGCAGCCGGGTCTCGGCCCGTGCCTGTGCCCGAGCGGCGCCGATCCCGATCAACGGCCGTACCGTCGTCGAGATCAACATGCCGGCGAGCAGGCCGCCGATGAGCGCGACGGTGGCCAGCGGCAGCCGGCCCACGTGCGGCCCGGGCGGCTCGGGCAGGGCGAGCGCGATGAACACGTACCGCACAGCCAGCCAGGCCAGGCCGGCGAGCGCAGCCGCCGCGGCCACCCACTGCAGGCCGCCGACCGCTCGCCACCACAACGGGTACCGGGCAACGCCAAGGTCGGTACCGGTGAGCGCCAGGTCGAGCGCGTCCGGCAGGTCGTCGGCGCGCGAACGGGCCGCCGCCCGGACCGCCGGCCGCCACGGTTCGGGCAGGGCGGCGCCGGCCCGGTGGCCGAGGGTACGCAGGGCCAACCCGACGGCGGCCCGTTCGGCCGGGGTCGCCGCGGGCAGCGTCGGCGGATCCGTGGGCTGGCGGCGGGACGGCTCCAGGCGCAGGCGGCGCAGCGGGTCCGGGCGTAGCCGGCGCAGCCAGCGCGACAGCGGCCAACCCGTGGCGGTGACCGCGCGGTGGCGGTACGACTGGCGGGTGGCGACCACGACGAGCTGTAGGCCGGCGGCGGCGGCCAGGGCCGCGGTCAACTCCCGTACCGTGTCGTGGTCCACGTCGTCCTCGACCGCGTCCGTGGCCACCAGCGGGGCGAGGTCATCGATGAGCGTGTCGACGTCACCGGCGAGCCGCCGCAGCATCGCCCGACGGCTCTTGACCGCCTCCTGCAGCAGGTCGCGCAGCGGGCGCAGGCCGGGCCGGTCGACCGCCGAGGTGGCCACCACCGTCACCCCGGGCAGTCCGTCCGCGACCAGCAGCCGTCGCAGGTCATGCAGGCAGCGGTCGGTGTCGGCGGGGCTGAGCCGGTCGGACTGGTTGAGGACCACCACCGTGACGTCGCGGTAGCGGCCGAGCCGCGACAGGTACCGCGCGTGCACGACCCGGTCGGCGTATTTCTGCGGGTCGAGAACCCAGATGACCAGGTCGACGAGCGACAGCAGGCGGTCGGACTCGGCGCGGTGCTCCTGGTCGACCGAGTCGAAGTCGGGCAGGTCGAGTAGGACGAGCCCGCGCAGGTCCCGTTCGTCGTCGCCGTCGAGCGGACTTTCCCGGATGAACCGCCGCGTGGCTGGGACTCCGACCCAGTCGAGCAGTTCACCGGCCCGGTCGCTGCCCCAGACGCACGCGTGTGCGACACCGGTGGTCGGCCGGCGGACCCCGACCGGGGACAGGTCGAGCCGGGTGAGCGCGTTGAACAGGCTCGACTTGCCGCTGCCGGTGGCTCCGGCGAGCGCCACCACGCTGTGTTCGCGGGAAAGCCCGAGTCGGTCACCGACCCGGTCGACGACCGACCGGGCCTCGGCCAGCCGCTCCGCGGGCAGCAGGTCGTCCGTTGCCTGCAGAAAGCGGCGCAGCGCGTCCAGGCGATCCGTCACCCGCTCCGCCGGCTCCGCCGGTGGCCGGCCGGCGACCGCGCCCCGGACCCGATCGGTAATGCTCACTCGGCTGTCTCCACGGGTTCGGTAGGTGTCTGGAGCTCGGTATGTGCCGTCGCCGCGGTGCTGACGACGGGCCTCGGCAGTGCGGCCGCGGCGGGCAGCGGCGCGGCGGCCCGGGCCGCTTCGACCATGATCGCGGTACGGCGCAGCCGGTCGGCGGCGGCCGGATCGATCCCGACCCCGTCGAGTACCGACCGGAAGCGTTCGGCCTCCGCCACCAGCAGCGCGTCGACGCGGGCCAGCAGGTCGGCCCGGGCGGTCTCGGCCAGGCTGCGGACGGCCTGGTCACCGAAGATCGCTTCGAGTACCTTCTGCGCGGCGACGGTGGTCCCGCCGGCCACCACGATCTCGGCTCCGGTGGGGATGAACGAGGTCGCCGCGAACACGCTGACCATGACCAGCAGACCGGTGGCGTTCACCACGTACGCACTGGCCCGGGCGACGGTCCGGCGGCCGCCCGCTTCGGTCCGTACCAGCTCGAGCACGGCCCGCTGCCAGTCCCGGACCAGGCGTTCAACGCGCTCGGCCGGGTCGTCGGCGATCGGCTCGGCCAGCAGGACGGCGCCGGCCGGATTGGCCCGCCAGGCCGCCGTCGTGGCCTCGGCCGCCTCGGCGGCCGCGTTCAGGACGAGGAGCGTGAGGCCGGACTCCAGCGCCGTCTGTAACCGCTCGGCCGGTACGGGCCGCCCGCTCACCGCCGCGACGGCCCGGTCGCGTACCCGGCCGATCCGCATCTGGAGGTTCCGCATCAGGTCGCCGGCGCCGACCAGCTCCTGCCACCGGGCGAGTACCTCGCCGCGGAGGAG
>JAVHWE010000324.1:0-15524 GCA_032160285.1 Micromonosporaceae bacterium
ATCAACGTGTAACCGCCGAAGACCCCGCACCCGCCGTTGGCTGTGCCGGCCGAACTCAACGTCGCCGCGGCCCGCGACAATGTCGCACCGGTCGCCGCGACACCACTGGGGTCGGTGCCCTTGTCCAGGCCGATGCTCAGCGTGGTCGAGGTCGAGTACCGGGTGCCGGTACCGGTCAGGCCGATCGCGTCGACCGAACCCCCGGTCGGACCCGTCATGTCGGTGGTCACGGTGAAGCCCGCCGCCGTTGACACTCCGAAGGCGTTGTTGGTCGCGGTGACGGTCTGTGCCCCGGGCACCGCCGGCGTACCCGACCAGGCATACGTCATCACACCGGTCACGCCCGGCGTCGCGGTCCACCCGGCGCCCAACGTCGGGAAGGCGTACGACAGGATGCCGGATCCGGTGTCGGTGGCGGTGGCGGTCACGGTGAACGACCCGCTCAACCCGGTGTAGGACACGGCGGTGCCCACCGCGACCACGTTGGTCAACGCCGAGAACCCCAGGCTGGGGGCGGCCGGCGCGGTCGTGTCCACCTTGATGTCACCGCTGGTGTACGTGGTCTGGTTGCCCACCCCGTCGGCCACCACATACTGGTAGCGGTAGCAGGCCTGGTCGGTGACGCTGTCACCGATCGGTGTCGCCGGATCGGTGCCGCCGGTGATCAGTGTGTAGCCGCCGAAGACGCCACAGGTGCCATTCGGTGTGCCGGCCGAGGTCAACGTCGCGGTGGCCCGCGACAGCGTCGCCCCGGTGGCCGCGACGCCGCTGGAATCGGTGCCCTTCGCGAGGCCGATGCTCAGCGTGGTCGCCGTCGAGTACCGGGTGCCGGTACCGGTCAAGCCGATCGCGTCGACCGAACCCCCGGTCGGGCCGACCGAATCCGCCAGCACACTGAAGCCGGCGGTGGCCGCCGCGCGGAACGCGTTGTTGGTCGCGGTCACCGTCTGCGCCCCCGGCACCGCCGGATTGACACCGGTCCAGGAGTACGTCACCACACCGGCCGCGCCCGGCGTCGCGGTCCAGCCCGTGCCCAGATCCGGGAACGTGTAGGAGGCGATACCGGACGCGACGTCGGTGGCCGTGGCGGTCGCGGTGAACGAGCCACTGGTCGCCCCGGGTCGGTAATACACCGTGGTGCCAGACACGTAGGTGTTGCTGACGGCGGAGAAGGCCAGCGCCGGTGCGGTGGCGGGCGCCGTGGTGTCAACCTTGACGGAGCCGCTCACGTACGTGGTCCAGTTCCCGAACAGGTCCGCCACCACATACAGGTAGCTGTAACAGGCCTGATCGGCCACCACCTCGGCGACCGGAGACACCGGGTCGTCCGTGCCGATCTGGGCGTACTGACCGAACACCCCGCAGGCGCCGTTGGCCGTGCCACCGGCCGAGGTGAGCGTCGCCGAGGCGCGGTACAACCGGGCACCGTTATCGGCCAAACCCACATTGTCGGTGCCCTTGTCCAACGCGACACTCAACGACGTCGACGTCGAATACCGCGTCCCCGTACCGGTCAGGTTGCTCGCGTCGACGGAACCCCCCGCCGGACCCACCGAATCGACCGTCACCGGCACCGGATGACTACCCGTGAACAACGGCTCGCTGGCCGCGCTACTGACGAGCGTCGACGTCACATACGAACACGCCGACGTCGGGCAACTACCATCCGTCCAGCTCACCGCGCCGATCACCCGGAAATACGCGGTGGATCCCGGAATCGAACTCGATAAGCACGCCTCATTGTCGTCACCCGGCGGCCGCCAGCAATTGCCGATAGACCAGCTCCGCGAGAACGTCACCCCGTTGACCGTCACCGTCGTCGGCACCGTCGGCAACGTCGCCGTGGCCCCCGCCCCGTTGGCGGCGGTACTGTCCCACGCCACCGTCATCCCAGCCAGATACCGCGACACGGTCGCCACCGCCAACGGAGCCGCCCACTGCGCCTGCGAACTCTGCTGATCACGACCCGCCGTCACCGCCGAACCCTTCAGTGCCCGAACCTGCTCCATCGAGCCGTCCGCCAACTGAACCGCGGCCTGCCTGGTGCTCTGCCCGTTCGTCGCTGAAATCATGGTGATGAAGAAGGTGGTGAACGCCGTCAGCGCGATCCCGATCAGTACGAGCGAGACCAGCACCTCGATCAGCGTGAAACCCGCATCCGAGCCGCCCTCGCGCAGCGCCGTCTCATGCGCCCCACGCCCACGCGAATGACGCGGTCGTCCGACCGCGGCACCACGTAGACGTGCGAGCATCAAATCCTCCGAGACTGGGGCTAACGCGACCCGACCTGTGATGGTTGGAGTCGTAACGATGGCTGGGCGCCCGCGCATGTTGACGGCGTGAACACGCCGGACACGCTCAGGACCCGTACCCCCCGGCGGCGGTTCCGCTGTCCGCACCGGCGACCGCGGGCCCGACGTTGCGGGTCGTTGGCGAGCGGGTCGGACAGTTCAGTGCTGATCGTTTTCGCCTCGGCCCGGACCCGGACCACCTCCGCGTACTGACGCGTCGCGTCGCGTCCGGCTGTCGTCCAGAAACCCCATACCAAGGCGTTGCCAATGGCCACGGCTGGGCGGTTCGGAAGCCCGGAATCAGGGTCTTCGGTCAGTCGGAGCCACTCGTTGATCGCCGCGATCACGACGGTGGCGTGGGTAGATCCGCCACCTGCACGGTCAGCGCGGGTGGCAGCCGCCCAATCGGCTCGTCGGCCGGCAATTCGAGGAAACCGGGAACGGAAACAGTGAGATCCACAGCACACATCCGGCTGGCGTGTGCCATCTGCGAGTGCGGCGGGATGCCGCTCGACGCGGTTTGTCGTCAACCGCCCCGCCCGTACCACCGGTACGACGACCGCCAGCGTGATCGCGGCGTACGCACCGGCGATCAGGAAATTGCCGCGCAAGCCCAACTGTGCCGGCACACGTGCCTCATCGGCCGACAGGGCACCAGACGTAGGAATTGGCGGAGGAATAGTTGATTCCGTCCGTCCTCACCCTCGCCGCCGGCGGGTTGGCCCGACGGCGTCGGCGGACCGGCACGCCTGACGGCGGGCGCTGGCCTGTCACATCGCACCCCGGCCGTCACGGTTACACCTCGGGCCGCTCCCCCGGACCATCGGTTCGGCCGGCAACCGCAAGGGCTTGTTAGGCGGCCCTAAATTAGCCTAGCCTAACTACGGCTGCGTCCCCGTTGTTGGAGTTGAGCCATGTCCGCGTCCAAGATTGCCCTGCTCGGCGCCATCGCCGGGTTCACAATCTTCCTCGGTCTACCCATCGGCCGACTGCGCAACCCGGCACCGCGGGTTCGTGCGCTGCTCAACGCCGGCGCGGTCGGGGTTCTGCTGTTCCTGCTGTGGGATGTCCTGGTCCACGCCTGGGATCCGGTGGACGGGGCCCTGGGCGAGCGCGAATACGGTTCGGCACTCATCGACGGGCTGGTGCTGGCGGTGGGCGTGGGGATGGGTCTGCTCGGGTTGGTGTACTTCGACCGGTGGGTGGCGCGGCGGGGCGCGCCGGCGACACCCGCCGCGTCGCCGGGGCGTCCCTGGGCCTCCCCGGCCGGTCAACTCGCGCTGTTGATCGCGGCGGGAATCGGACTGCACAACTTCGCCGAGGGACTGGCCATCGGCAACTCCGCCGCCTCCGGCGAAATCGCGCTGGCGGTGTTGTTGATCATCGGGTTCGGTCTGCACAACGCGACCGAGGGCTTCGGCATCGTGGCCCCGCTCGCCGCGGCCGGTACCCGACCGACCTGGGGCTACCTCGGGCTGCTGGGACTGATCGGCGGTGGCCCGACGTTGCTGGGCACCCTGATCGGGCAGCGGTTCACCAACGACCTCGTCTCGATCGCGTTCCTGGCACTGGCCGCGGGCTCGATCCTGTACGTGGTCATCGAACTGCTCGCCGTCGGCCGGCGCATGGCCGCCAAGGACGTCACGACGTGGGGCCTGCTCGCCGGTCTGCTCCTCGGCTTCGCCACCGACGCCATCATCACCGCCGGCGGGGTATGACCGAGGAATCGCCGCCCGCGCCGGTGGCCGGTGCGCCGGACGCGCGTACCCGCCTGCGTGCCGACTGCGCCCGCTGCGTCGGGCTGTGCTGTGTCGCGCCCGCGTTCGCGGCGTCCGCAGACTTCGCCCTCGACAAACCCGCCGGGCGGGCGTGCCCCAACCTGCGGTCGGACTTCCGCTGCGGCATCCACGCCGACCTGCGGGACCGTGGCTTTCCCGGGTGCGTCGCGTTCGACTGCTTCGGCGCGGGGCAGCACGTAACTCAGGTGACCTTCGACGGGCGGGACTGGCGTGGCGCGCCGGGACTCGCGGTACAGATGTTCACGGTCTTCGCGATCATGCGCCAGCTACACGAACTGCTCTGGTACCTGACCGAGGCCCGCGCGCTGCAACCGGCCGGACCGCTCCACGACGACCTGCGCCGCGCGCTCGTGGACACCGAGCGGCTCACCATGCTGGCCCCGGAGGCGATCGTCGAGTTGGACGTCGCCGCGCACCGCCACGACGTCAACGCCCTCCTCCGGCGGACCAGCGAACGGGTACGGGCAGATGCCGGCAACCGGAAACCCAACGGTCCCGACCGCAGGGGAGCCGACCTGATCGGAGCGGACCTCGCCGGTGCGGACCTCGCCCGCGCGAACCTCCGGGGCGCGTACCTGATCGGCGCCGACCTGCGGGGCGCCGATCTGCGCGGGGCCGACCTGATCGGGGCGGACCTGCGGGGTGCCGACCTTCGCGGTGCCGACCTCACCGACAGCATCTTCGTCATCCAGTCGCAGCTGGAGGCGGCCAATGGCGATCACACCACCCGGCTGCCGCGGTCGCTGAGTATCCCGGCGCACTGGGGGGTCAGCCCCTGACCCCGAGCCGTACTCAGGGGGCCCTCGGGGTAGGTCCCGATTCCGGTGGGTGCGCGCGTCGCCTACCTTGAGCCGGTGACACTGATCACGACACAGACACTGACCAAGACGTACCCCAACGGCGTCACCGCCCTGTCCGGCCTCTCGGTGGACGTGGACCCCGGCGTGATCGGGCTGGTCGGCGCGAACGGCGCCGGCAAGTCGACCCTGATCAAGATCATGCTGGGACTGCTGCCTCCCACGTCGGGACGGGTGGGCGTGTTGGGCCTCGACCCGTCGACCGACGGCGAGCAGGTCCGGTCCCGGGTCGGCTACATGCCCGAGCACGACTGCCTGCCGCCCGACATGGTGGCCGCCGAGTTCGTCACCCACATGGCGCGGATCAGCGGCTTGCCCCGCACCGCCGCCCGTGAGCGGGCCTCCGAGGCGCTGCGCCACGTCGGCCTCTACGAGGAGCGGTACCGGCAGATCGGGGGCTACTCGACCGGCATGAAGCAGCGGGTCAAGCTGGCCCAGGCGCTCGTGCACGATCCCGACCTGCTGCTGCTCGACGAGCCCACGAACGGCCTCGACCCGGCCGGCCGGGACTCGATGCTCGATCTGATCCACCGCATCGGTACCGAGTTCGGCATCTCGGTGGTGGTCTGCTCGCACCTGCTCGGCGAGGTGGAGCGGATCTGTGACTCGCTGATCGCGATCGACGGCGGGCGGCTGTTGCGCTCGGACCGGATCTCCGCGATGACCACCGCCACCGATGTGCTCGCCGTCGAGGTCACCGAGGGTACCGACCTGCTGGCCGCCCGGCTCGCGGCGGCCGGCATCACGACGACCGTCGACGGGCACACGCTGGTGGTGCCGCTGGCCGGCGACGACACGTACGACATCGTGCTCGGCGCGATCGCCGACCTCGACCTGCCGCTGCACCGGCTCGACCAGCGTCGTCACCGGGTCGCCGAACTCTTCCGGGGGGAGCCCGTCCATGCCGGCTGACCAGGTCCGGGTGCCCGAACGGGCGTCCAGCGTCATCCACGACATCGGTTACCAGCGCTACACCGGGCCGCGGCTCGGGCGGGGATACTCGACCGCCTCCCTGTACGTGCACGGCCTGCGGACCGCGTTCGGCCTCGGCCGCAGCGGCAAATCCAAGATCTTCCCCTGGGCGGTGGTCGGCATCGTCACGATCGTCGCCGTGGTGGTGACCGCGATCCGGTCCCAACTCGGCCGGCCGGTCCTGACCTACCTGGACTTCGCCGGAAGCGTCAGTTTCCTGGTGATCCTGTTCTGCGCGGCGGTCGCGCCCGAGCTGGTCTCCCGGGACCTGCGCAGCGGCGTGCTCCCGCTGTACTTCTCCCGGCCGCTGAGCCGCGACGACTACGCGCTGGCGAAGCTGACGGCGCTGGCCTCGGCCGCGTGGCTGCTGCTCGCCGGACCGCAGACGATCATGCTGCTCGGCGGCGTGTTCTCGGTGCACGGCCCGTCGGCGGTCTGGCACGAGTTCCTGGACTACCTGCCGGGGATCGCGGACTCGGCCGTCTACGCCACGGTGTACTCGTCGCTCTCGCTGCTGGTGGCGTCGCTGGCCAGTCGCCGCGCGATCGCCGCGGCCGTCATCGTCGCGGTCTTCGTGGTGACCACTCCCGTCGTCGGCGTGCTCGGCGTGACCGGCAGCGACACCGTGCGCCAGCTGGCCCTGCTGGCCAGCCCGAGCACGTTGGTGCAGGGCCTGGACAGCTGGCTGTTCCACGGAAGTACGCGGGTGATCGGCGACTACGGCCCGGTGTACGCGCTGGTGACCGCCGGCCTGGTGGTCGCCTGTGTGGCGGCGGTCCTGACCCGGTACCGGAGGGCGGCGCGATGACGATGGTCGAACTCGACGGGGTGTCCCGGTGGTACGGGAACGTGGTGGCCGTCAACGACGTGACGATGAGCCTCGCGCCCGGGGTCACCGGTCTGCTAGGCCCGAACGGCGCCGGCAAGACCACGGTGCTGCACATGATGTCCGGTTTCCTGGCGCCGTCGCGCGGTCAGGTCACCGTGGGTGGGGTGTCGACCTGGCGCAACCCCGAGGTGTACCGGCAGCTCGGGTTGGTCAGCGAGCGCGAGTCGGTACACAACTTCCTGACCGGCTGGCAGTTCGTGCTGGCCAGCGCGAGGCTGCACCGGCTCGCCCGCCCCGAGGAGGCGGCTCGGCACGCGATCGGGCTGGTGGAGATGGCCGACGCCCAGGACCGGCGGATCTCCACCTACTCCAAGGGGATGCGTCAGCGGACCCGGGTGGCCGCCGCGCTGGTACACGACCCGCAGGTGCTGCTGCTCGACGAGCCGTTCAACGGGATGGACCCGCGACAGCGCATGCACATGATGGAGCTGCTGCATGGGATGGGCGCGGCCGGACGCACGGTCCTGTTCAGCTCGCACATCCTGGAGGAGGTCGAGCAGGTCTCCGGCACGGTACAGGTGATCGTGGCCGGCCGGCTCGCCGCCTCGGGGGAGTACCGCAGCATCCGCCGGTTGATGACCAACCGGCCGCACGTGTTCACGGTGTCCTCCAGCAACGACCGGATGCTGGCCGTCGCGTTGATGGCCGAGGCCTCCGTGACCGGGGTCGAGCTGGACAAGACCGGGCTGACCGTCCGCGCCAACGACTACGGCACGTTCACCCGGTCCCTACCCAAGATCATAGCGGGGTCCGGCATCCGGCTACGACGGCTGCTGCCCACCGACGAGTCCCTGGAAAGCGTCTTCTCCTACCTGGTGGCGTCATGACCCTGTTCAACCCGACCATCGCGACCATCACCGTGCAGGGGCTGTTCGGCCGCCGGCGGTTCCTGCTGCTCCTGCCGCTGCCGGTGCTGCTCGTCGGGCTCGCCCTGCTGGCCCGCGGGCTCGGCGCGCCCGCGACGGACTGGGTCGAGCCGGTCGTGATCGGGCTCGGCTTCGCCGCGGTGCTGCCGGTCATCGCCCTGATCGTGGGGACCGGTGTGCTGGGCTCCGAAATCGACGACGGCACGCTGGTACACATCCTGGCCAAGCCGCTTGCCCGACGCGACATCATCATCACCAAGCTGGTGGTGGCGGTGGTCGTCACCGCCTTAACCGTCGGGGTACCGATGTTCGCCGTCGGACTGGTCGCCGGCTCGGCGAAGTTCGGCCTGGGCCTGGCGGTGGGCTGCCTGCTCGGTGCGGCCGCCTACTCCGCGCTGTTCCTGGCGCTCAGCCTGCTCAGCCGGCGGCCGGTACTGATCGGTCTGCTGTACGTGCTGATCTGGGAGGGTGTCCTGGGCAACCTGCTGACCGGTACCCGGCTGCTGTCGATCCAGCAGTACGTGGTCGCGGTGTCGGCCCGGGTCGGTGGCACGGATCTGCTGTCCGGACGGGTGGGGGTGCCGTTCTCCGTGGTCATGGCGTTGGTGGCCACCGCCGGTGCCACGGTGCTCGCGGTCAGCCGCCTGCGGTCGTTCAGCGTGGCGGGAGAGACGAGCTGAGCGTCGATGCACCGACGATCCGGATCGCCACGCCCTCGATCGGGGATCTGTGAGGTAAATTCGCCCGATTTCGGTATCGTAATGATCACTTTAAGTAGTGGTATACCGAATCAAGGGGGACCCACCGTGCCAACACAGTCGACGGGAAAACGTCGGATCCATCGAATCGGTCCGGTGGTGCTTGCCACCGTCGTCGGGGCCATGCTGCCGGCCACCGCGCATGCGGCGTCGGCGCACGCGGTTGCCCTGCCGCCGTCGATTCCGGCGGCGGCCAGTCTGCTGTCCTGCTCGGCCAACCCGCTGCGGATCGCGGAGGCCGGAAAGCCCATGCCCGGCATGACCCAGACCTGCAAGAACGATCAGGTCGCCGGCGCGCAGTCGACCGGGAAGGCGGGCGCCGTCGCGGTGACCGCGACCGGCGTGGCGGGTGCGACGTCCGTGTCCACCGGCGCGGTGACCGTACAGGCGGCCACCGGGTCCACCGAGGCCGGCGTGACCATGACGACGATCAGCGGGCAGGCCACCGCCGCGGCCAGCGCGGCACACCTCGTTGTCGGCAAGACCACGATCGACCTGGGCATGCTGACCACCAAGAGCACAATCACCTGCACGTACGGGCCGAGTGGCGCGACCTTCTCGTACCGCAGCACGTCGAGTGTGGGCAGCCTGAAGATCAACGGCAAGCGGATGGCGATCGGCAACGGCACGAGGTCCATCCGGATCCCGGCCGGGACGTTGATGCTCAACCACAGTTCGAAGACGGCCACCGGGATCACCCAGCACGCCGCGATGCTGCACACCACCGGCGCGGACGTGACACTCGGTGAGGCGGCGGTCGCCATCGCCAACACGCCGCGGAACCCCTGCTACCCGCCGCCGGCCTGACCGCACGGTCGCACCCGACGCGAAAACTGATGCGTTACGCAGGTTCCCGCTCATCGAAACCTGCGTAGCGCATCAGTTTTGCGGGGTCGGCGCCCACTCGGCACGGTAGCCGGGCCGATCGCGGTACCCGCTGGCGAGCAACCGGACCACCGCACTGTCCCCCCACCTGTCGATGATCCTGCGCTTGGCGGCGACGTCGTTGCGCACGTGATCGGGGTCCTGCCGGGCGATGTGACCCGCGTCGGCCATGCTCTGCGGATCGTTGGCCGGCCCGGTAGCCGCGATCCCACGGACCGCCGGCTCGACACCGCTGAACACGAACTCCAGCGGCCCGCCCTCAGGCATCCGGAACTCGCGCCGCGGGTTGTACGTCCACGGACCCGGGCTGGCCGCGCTCGCCGCCCGTTCGTCGCCGTCGAGTTGGGCGCGCAACCACCCGACCACGCCACCAGTCCCGCCGACGCCGCTCCGTTCGGCGCCGCGACCGTCCAGGGTCACCGGGTCGTCCGGGCTCGCCGGGTCGGCCGGGGTCGCCGGGTCGCCGCAGCTCACCGGGTGATCAGGGTCGCTGGGTTCGGTGTCGCTCATTCACCCATCGTGCCCGTCGCGGTCCCCGACCGGACGGGCGGGTAATCAGGGTCCCCGGGCGGATGCGCTGCACTCCCCGCGCACCCGCGGTGTCCCGGGCGCCGTGAACGCCCCGCACGCCCTCCTTGTCCTCAACGCTGGGGGCGCCCCGACCGGGTACCGGCGGGCGGCGGCTGGTGCGCTGGTTATGGTGGTGCTGCGGCTCGGCGAAGAAGCTCAGCCCGATCACCGCCGCCAGGGTCATCGCGAACCCCGTCGCGGCCAGCCACTCCCGCCCGGGCTGGATCTCGTCACCAAGCAGCATGAGCCCGACCGCCGCGGCCGGTACCGCACCCGCGGCGTCCATCGCCGCCACCGCCGCCGTCGTGGAGCCCCGTTGCATCGCCATGCCCAGCAGCAGCTGGCCGACGACGGAGTGGGCGAGCAGCAGATACAGCAGGGGGTCGGTGACGAACTGGTGGACCGTGTGCACACCGGCCAGCGGACGCGAGGCCACCGCCGCCGCCGCGAACGCGAGGCCGGCCAGCGACCCCAGCACCACCGATCCGTGCGAACCGTGCAGTCGTACCGCGAGGTACCCCAGCACACCGATCACGACCAGGACCACGGTCAGCCCGACGACGCCGGCGGTACCGAGCTGGCGCGACGGTGCCGGCCTGGCCGCCAGGACCAGCCCGGCGAGCCCGGCGCACAGGACGCCGAGCAGGCCCACCTCGGCGGCGGGCAGGCGCCACTTGCAGATCACCACGCCGAGTACCGCGGTGACGCCGAGGCCGGCCGCCACCGCCGACTGGACCAGGAACAGGGGCAGGTCCCGCCGGGCGAAGAAGGCGAACAGAAAGCCGATGACCTGGCAGCCGAGCCCCACCAGGTAGGCCCGGTGCCGGCCCAGGCTCCACAGCAGCCGCGGGTGGAACGCCTGGTGCAGGTCGGTACGGGCGGCCGCGACCGACTGCAGCATGTTGGCCACCCCGTACGCGACGATCATCGCGGCGAGAAATAGCCATCCTCCTGGGACCACCGGCAGAGGATAGACCGCTACGGGTCGCCCCGTTGCCAGGACGCGGAGTTGTCGCCGCGGTTACCCAGCCGGGTGAATATCTCGTCGTGCAGCTTGCCGTTGGTCGCGATCGCGCTGCCGCCGCCGGGCCCGGGCCGGCCGGTCAGGTCGGTGAATGTACCGCCGGCCTCGGTCACGATCGGTATCAGTGCCGCCAGGTCCCACAGCGACAGCTCCGGCTCCACCATCACGTCGACCGCACCCTCGGCGACCAGCATGTACCCGTAGAAGTCGCCGTACGCACGGCTGCGCCAGGTGCGCCGCATGATGTCGAGCATCGCGTCCAGCCGACCCGCCTCCTCCCAGCTGATCAGCTCGGAGTAGCAGAACGACGCGTCGGCCAGCCGGGAGACCCCCGATACGTGGATCGCGGTGGCGGTCCGCTGATGGCGGCCGGCGTACGCGCCGAGGCCGGCGCCGGCCCACCAGCGCCGGCCGAGGGCGGGTGCGGACACCAGGCCGACCACCGGCTCGTCACCGTCCATCAGCGCGATCAGGGTGGCCCATACCGGTACGCCCCGGACGTAGTTCTTGGTGCCGTCGATCGGGTCGATAACCCACCGCCGGGTACCGGAGCCGGCGCTCGCCGCCGACGCACCGTACTCCTCGCCGAGGACCGCGTCGCGCGGCCGGGTCCGGGCCAGCGTCGCCCGCAGCGCCTTCTCCACCGCCGTGTCCGCGTCCGATACCGGGGTGAGGTCCGGCTTGGCCGTCACTCGCAGGTCCAGCGCGCGGAAGCGGGCCACCGAGATGGCGTCCGCGACATCCGCGAGCACGTGGGCGAGGGAAAGATCATCGGCGTACCGGGCCATGGCCGTGAACCTAGCCGACCCCTGCCACCAGCAGGGAGGCTACCCCTCCCAACGGAGCTGACCGACGCCGCCCCGCCGACGCCGATCAGTAGTCCGGACCGTCCGCGTCGGGCCCGCCGTCGGCGCCGGTACGGGAGGCGAGCAGCCGCCGGTACGACAGGAGCCGTCGCGGATCGGCGCCACCCTCGGCGATCAACTTGTCGAGCCCGCAGTCACCGGACGAGCCGGTGTGGTCGCAGTTCGGCGGGCACCGGGTGGACGCCTCGACCAGGTCGGAGAATCCGTGCAGCAGGCTGTCGGGCGACACGTGAGCGAGGCCGAACGACCGGATACCGGGCGTATCGATGATCCAGCCGCCGGCGGCCAGCGGGAGCGCGACGACGCTGGTGGAGGTGTGGCGGCCCTTGCCGATGGCGCTCACCACGCCGACCGCCCGGTGCGCGTCCGGTACCAGGCGGTTGACCAGTGTGGACTTACCCACGCCGGAGTGGCCGATCATGGCGGAGATCCGGTCGGTCAGGGCCGCGCGCAGCCCGTCGGGTTCCTCGGTGGGCCGGCACAGCACGTGGCGCAGGTCCAGCTCGGCGTAGTAGTGCAGCACCTCGTCCGGGCTGCCCAGGTCGGCCTTGGTGAGGCAGAGCAGCGGTTCGATGCCGGCGTCGTACGCGGCGACCAGGCAACGGTCGATGAAGCCGGTACGCGGCGGCGGGTCGGCCAGCGAGTTGACGATGACCAGCTGCTCGGCGTTGGCGACGACAACCCGTTCCTGGCGCCCCTCCACGCTGGTGTCGTCGTCGTCGGCGGTGCGCATCAGGGTCGACGTACGCTCGTCGATGCGCACGATCCGGGCCAGCGTGTCGGTACGGCCGGAGACGTCGCCCACGATCTGCACCCGGTCGCCGACGACCACCGCGCGCCGACCCAGTTCCCGGGCGCGCATCGCGGTCACAGTCACCGTGTCGTCGACCACGCAGGTGTACCGGCCGCGGTCGACGGCGACCACGAACCCCTCGACGGCGTCGGAGTGGCGCGGCCTGATGCGGGTACGCGGACGGGTCGAACGACCCGGGCGTACCCGTACATCGTCCTCGTCGTAGTCGCGCGGACCCCTCAGCGGTCAACCTCCCCGGGCGGCTCCATCCTGGCCGGCCCACGCCGGCCGGTCCAGCATTGCCGACCCTAGGGCACGGAGGTCGGGCATGTCTTCGGCGCCTGCCAACCCGGATCCGCCAGGCGGCCGCCACGCCGCCCGCTACGTCGGCTCCGACACCGGAACCGGTCCTGCGCCGAGCCGACCGAATCGCGGCGCGATACGGGGCGGCGGCGCGATACGGGGCGGCGGCCGGCGGGCCGGCGCGGGTAGCGTAGCCGGCATGTGCGGTCGGTACGCCACCACCCGGAGCGCGGGAGACCTGAGTGCGCTCTTCGACGCGGTCGACGAGACCGAGGACGGGCTCGCGGTCGACTACAACGTGGCCCCGACCGATCCGGTGCCGATCGTGCGTCGATCCCGGCGGGTCGACGCTCGGGTGCTATCGGTGGCCCGGTGGGGCCTGGTGCCACCGTGGGCACCGGACAGCCGCGGCGCCGCCCGCATGATCAACGCCCGGGCGGAGACGGTGGCGACCGCGCGGGCCTACGCGCCGTCGTTCGCCTCCCGACGCTGCCTGGTTCCGGCCGATGGATGGTACGAGTGGGTCCGCCGTTCGCCCAAGGAGCGCCAACCGTACTTCATGACCCGTCGTGACGGCGGCGTGATGGCCTTCGCCGGGCTCTGGACGGTATCCGGAGAGCGGCTGATGACCTGCTCGGTGGTGACCACGGCGGCGGCCGGTGAGTTGACCGCGGTCCACGACCGGATGCCGCTGTTCCTGCCGGCGGATCGCTGGTCAGCCTGGCTCGACGGGGACGCCGCCGCCGCGGCCGAGCTGCTCGCCGGGCCCGGGGCCGAGGCGGTCGCCGCGATCGAGATGCGCCCCGTCGGTACGGCCGTTGGTGACGTCCGCAACGACGGTCCCCAGCTCATCGAACGGGTGGAGGGTGAGGGTGCATCGCCCGACGAGCCGGTCCGGCACACGAACGACCTCACGCTTTTTTGACCTGATACGTACGGAATTGGGGGTCTGCTATTCGGCAATCTTTGGCATAAGCCTTGTCGATGCGCGCCCAAATGCGGTAAAACACAGCCTCCGGTGGGCTGCCGTCTGGCACGTGCCCGCCGAACTGTCGTAACCCACGGGGGAGGTGGGTGCATGACCCGGGCGCGAATGCCACGTCCACACGAGGTTGCTGCAGCCAGGCGTGATCCGCGACTACTTCGCGCGCGCGGCGAACGTGACCTCGATCCGGCGTGGCGCACCAGGGGCCTGTGCCAGAGCGTTGATCCGGAAACGTTCTTTCCGGCGCCCAACGAGGCGGTGGACGCCGCCGTCGCATTGTGTCGTACCTGTGAGGTCCAGGGTTCGTGTCTGGCCTGGGCCCTGGACGTCGGAGACTGCCACGGCGTGTGGGGGGCCACCACGCCACGGGAGCGGCGGGCCATGCTGCTCGCCTGGCGCTCCGATGTGCACAGTGGATACGACGACCGTCGGCTCGCCGAGTTCGATCTGATGCCGATGCTCGAACGGGCCGGTGCCGGCGGTCCGTAGCGCCGTGGCTGCGATGATGGGCCGATGATCGAGGTGGCGACCGGGTACGGGCCTGGCCGGCTCGATGTGGACCGGCCCGCCGCCGCACCGCTGAGCCTGCTCGTCATGGGCCACGGCGCGGGCGGTACCGTCGACGCCGTCGATCTGGTGGCGGTACGCGACGCGGCGCTCGCCGCGGGGGTGGCGGTGGCCCGCGTGACCCAGCCGTACCGGGTGGCCGGCCGTCGTGCGCCGGCGCCGGCCGGGCAGCTCGACGCCGCGTTCGCGGCGCTGGTGGCCGCCGCCCGTGAGGTGGTACCGGACGGTACGCCCCTGGTGGTCGGCGGCCGGTCCAACGGCGCCCGGGTGGCCTGCCGTACCGCGGTCGCGCTCGGCGCGGTCGGCGTTCTCGCGTTGGCGTTTCCCCTGCACCCGCCGGGGCGTCCCGATCGCAGCCGGCTCGCCGAACTGCCGACCACGCTGCCCACCCTTGTCGTGAACGGGGACCGTGATCCGTTCGGCGTACCGCCCGCGGCCGACGTCGCCGCCGTGGTGGACGTACGGCTGCGCACCGGCGAAGGCCACAACCTCCGTCGCGACTCCGCCGGGGTGGCCCGGCTCGTCGTATCCTGGCTCGCCGACCACGGCTGGGCCGCGCGTTGACCGGTGCCGTATGGCGAAGTGCCAGATGGCGTCGATGGACGTGACCGCGTGGCGGGCCCGTCGTTGTGCATGACGAATCCGACGCCATCGTCGGGGACCTCCTCGCGGATGCCTGTCCGCGGTATTTCCGGTTCGCCCCGGGTCCGGCGCGCCACAACGGTGTGGCCCGTCGGAGCCGGGGTGTTCTGGTTCGCGGGCACGGAATGATTCGCCCGCCGGTCGGCGTTGGACCCGCCGGAAGGCCGTTGCCCGTCGAGGCCGGCCGTAACCGGAGGGGGATCCCAGGTGGGCACCGTTATCCGGGCGCGCCAAGCGCACGAGGGTGAACGCTGGCGGTCGATTGTGACCGGCCCCGCATGGCACCCGTCCGCGCCGTCTGACATGCCTGACGCCTCGTTGCCGGCCGCCACCGGCGTATCCCCGGCCGCCAGCGGCGTATCCCCGGCCGCCAGCGGCGTATCCTCTGCGCAACGGCGGAGGGGAGAGGGGCGAGTGGCACCAGGCGAGAGGCCCGATCAGCGGCGCGCCCGTTTCG
>JAVHWE010000483.1:0-3940 GCA_032160285.1 Micromonosporaceae bacterium
ACCGCGGTGGAGGTCAACACGACCGGGTTGATCGCCGGCGCCGAGAGCAGGAACGCCAGCGCCGCCGCGGGGGTCACCCCACGGCGCACGAGGGCCCCGGCCACCGGTACGGAGGCACATTCGCAGCCGGGCAGGATCACCCCGGCCACGCCGGCGACCGGTACCGCCAGGGCCGGCTGCTTCGGCAGAATACGGGCGAAGAACGTCGCCGGGACGAACACCGCGATGATCGCCGACAGCACCACGCCGAGCACGAGAAACGGTAGGGCCTGCGTGACGACCGCGATGAACACGGTCATCCAGTTCTGCACGACGGGCGCCGACACCGCCCGGCCGATCGGCGCCTGAAGCGACACCACGAGCAGAAGCAGCACCGCGAGGACTTCCACCGAGCCGATCTGCCAACCCGGCGGCCCGTCCCTCTCGTGCTGGTCAGCCGGCGTCGGGGCTGCTTGCGTAGCGGGCACGGGTCGGTACCTCCGGGATGGCGCGTGGGCCGCCTGGACCGGCGGCGCCACGCCGCCAGCGTAACGGTGCGCACGCCGGCCCGGCTCACCAGCGTGTCGGTCTCGGTTCAGCGGAGGTACCGGTCGGTCTCCTCGCCCGTGATCTTCGTGCCGGCCTCGACGCGCCCGCCGTCGTCGTCGCCATCGGCTCGCTGCCGCTAACGGCGGCGGGTCAGGCCGATGCCGTCCGGTACCGCACCCACCGCGACCGCATCGCCGGGACGGCCGGTCGCCACGTCGACCGGTCGCACGTCGTTCGAGCCGGTGTCCACCACCCAGGCGGTCGCACCGTCGGCGGTGAACTCCACGTCGTACGCGCCCGCACCGGTCGGGATGAGCGCGCCGACCGTACCGGCCACCGGGTCGACCGGGACAACTCCGCCGCCGGCGACGGTCACGTACAGCAGACCGCCGTCCGGGGCCATCGCCATCCCCGCCGGCGAGCTAGCCAGCGGGATCGTGCGCACCACGGTCAGCGACACGGTGTCCACCACGCGCAGCGAGTCGGCGGTGCCGACGTACGCGTACCGGCCGTCGGGAGCGAACGCCAGCCCGAACGGCGCGGCGCCGACGGCGACCTGCCGGACGGCCGCACGCGTCGCCAGGTCGACCACGCTGACCGTGCCGCTGCCCTGGTTTGGTACCCACAGCGTGGCCCCGTCCGGGGAGATTCGCAGCCGCTGCGGGTTCGCCCCCACCGGCACCGGTGCACCGGCGGTGTGGGTCGCGGTGTCGATCGGCTGCACCGTACCGTCGCCGTAGTTGCTCACCCAGACCGTCGCGCCGTCCCGGGTCACGTCGACATCGGCCGCGATCGACCCGACCGGGACGGTCGCCACCACGCTGTTGTCGGCCGTCGCGATCACGGTGACGGAGTTGGAGTTGTTGTTCGCCACGTACGCTTCACGGTTGTCCGGGGTGAGCACGACGCCGTCCGGTCCGTTGCCGACCGCGATCGTCGGCCCGGGGGTGGCCGTGCGCATGTCCACCGGGGTGATGGTCGCCTCGGCGTAGTTGGTGACGTACGCGGTCGGGATGGCGCTGCCCGGCGTGATGACCGCGACCAGCAGGTGAACGGTCCGGACGACCGCGCCACCGGCGGCGGTTGCCGCGATGGTGACCCGGTAATAGCCCGCCGGCAGCGAGCGGTCGGCCGTCACGGTCATCGGGGTCCGCGCCGTGGCGCCGGCGGTGGCGCTCACCGTGGCGCTCGCCGGCGTGAAGGACAGGCCGGGCGCGGCGGTCGCCCGCCAGGTCAGGGTCGCCGGGGCCGGACCGTCGGTGTTGTCGACGACCACCTCCGCGGTCGCCGACGCACCGGGATCAAGCCGTACCTGGCCGGGGTCGACCGCCACGAACGCCCGGGTCGTCGGCGGGAACCGCACCGGCCCGGCACCGAATGACGGAGGCGCGTCGCCGCGCCGGGTACCCCAGGCGGTGTCCGGGGTGTCGCCGAGCCGGAAGTCCAGGCGGGTCACACCCCGGTCGGCCAGCGGCAGCCAGGTGTGCCCGGTCGGGTGCCCGTTCACGCGCAGCGCCCGCACGTAGGCGCCGCCCGCGCCGGCGGCGTTGATCTCCAGGCGGCGGCCGGGTCCGGCGTCGACGGTCGCGGCGGCGAACAGCGGTGCCCCGACGACCAGCATCGGCACCCCCGGCGTCTGCGGGTACAGCCCGAGCGCGGACCACACGAACCATGAGCTCATCGCGCCGACGTCGTCGTTGCCCGGCTCGCCGCCGGGGGCCGCGTGGTACAGCTCCGTCAGGATGCGCCGCACGGTCGCCTGGGTCTTCCACGGCTGGCCGAGCGTGTTGTACGCCCACGGCGTGCCGAAGGTGGGCTCGTTGCCCTGCCAGTGGTGGGGGTCGTTGGGCCCGACGTTGAGCGCGGTGAAGTACTCGTCGAGCCGGCGCGCGGCCGCCGCGTCACCGCCCATACCGTCGGCGAGCGCCCGCAGGTTCTGCGGGACCATCCAGGTGTACTGGGCGGCGTTGCCCTCCTGGAAGCCGCTCTGCCCGAAGCCAGGGCCGACTCCCACCGGCGGGCCGGGCGGAAACGCGCCGTCGGCGTCGCGCGGGCGGATGTAGCCGGTTGCGGTGTCGAACAGGTTGGCCCAGTTCTGCGAGCGGGCCTGGAACCGCCGCACGAGCTGCTGTCGGCCGGTGGCCGCCGCGAGCCGCCCGATCGCGAAGTCGTCGATGGCGTACTCGAGGGTCTCCGACGCACCGTTGGGCAGCGGCGAGATCGACGTGGACTGGGTGTTCGGGACGTACCCCTGTCGCAGGTACGGTCCCTGGCTGGGCCGCTCGACGTACCAACCCTGCCCGGGTGGGCCGGTGGCCTCGGCGCCCCGCACCATCAGGTCGAGGGCGTGCCGCGCGTCGAACCCTTTCGCCCCGAATGCGTACGCGCTGGCGAGCATCGGATCGGCGGAGTCACCGTTCATCACACCGGTGTAGCCGTTGGCCACCGGCCACTTGGGCAGCCAGCCACCTTCATCGGCGTCGCGTAGCAAGGAGGCCATCATGTCCGCGGTCTCGTCCGGGGCGAGCAGCGCCAGCAGGGGAATCTGCGAGCGGTACACGTCCCAGCCGGAGAAATTGGCGTACTGCGGGCGCTTCGTGGTGTGCACCGCGCCGTCAAACCCGCGGTACCGGCCGTCGGCGTCGCTGAACAGGTTCGGCCCGACCATCGTGTGGTACAGCGCGGTGTAGAACTCGCGACGCTGGTCGGCGGTACCACCGCGGATTCCGATCTTGCCCAGCTGCCGGTTCCACGCCCGGCGCGCGGCCACGCGCTGTCGTCGGACGTCCCAGCCGGTCGCTTCGGCGCGCAGGTTCGCCCGCGCACCATCGACATCTACATAGGACACTCCGATCTGGACCCCGACGGACGGGTTGCCGCGGGTGTCGAAGGTGACGTACCCGCCCGCGACCGGTCCGGCGGCGGTCAGGGTCCGCCTGCTCGCCGGTACGCCGGCTGCGGATCCCCGGCTCGCCGGGGTGCCGGTGGCGGATGCCTGGCCCGCCGGGGAGCCGGTGGCTGCACCCCAGACGCCGCTGGCGGTGAAGGGCCGGTCGAAGCGCGCCACGAAGTGGACGGTGTACGAGTTGGGCTGCCCGCAGAACCGGCCGCTGGTCACCGAGCCGACGATCTCCCGGTCGCCGACGGTCGAGAACGTGGCACCGGCCGAGCCGTTCAGACTGTTCGCCACCTTCACCAGCAGCCGCGCCCGATCCGTGCGCGGGTACACCAGACGGGCCAGTCCGCTGCGCGCCGTGACCGTGAGCTCGGTGCGGATTCCGCCGGCGGTGACCGCGTACGCGCCCGGGCTCGCCGACTCGTCGGCGTGGGTGAACGGGAGCGTCGCCGCGCCCGGGTCCGCCGGCAGATCGCCGGTCACCGGTAGGAACGGCAGGTCCCCACCGGTCGCGCA
>JAVHWE010000520.1:0-6213 GCA_032160285.1 Micromonosporaceae bacterium
CCGAACCCTTCCGGATCGTCCAGCCACGCCGACCCGTCGCGACCCCATCGCGCCCAGTCACCGGCGCCGCACCGAACTCGCGGGCAATCGCCACACTCGACCACCACGGTCCATATCAATAGCGACGGACGCCGGTGCTGCCCACCACCAGAGCCTTGCGATGCTGGTCGTGGAGCGGAGGGCGTGGGATTCGAACCCACGTTGGGTGTAACCCCAAAGCGGTTTTCAAGACCGCCGCCATCGGCCACTAGGCGAGCCCTCCCGCGCTGCGGTTCGTCCGAGCGATGATCGAGCTTATCGCCCGCGGTCCGTAAGTGTGCCATCCCCGACATCGGCTCGTCGCGGAGAGGGAGCGGCGCCTCACACACCGGCCCGGCGCGTCGTCGCCCGCATCACCCGGCGCGCGGAGCGCGAACGGCGTGATCAGCGGCTAACGTCAAACCCGTGTACGCCGTGACGATCACCGAGCCGGGCGGTCCCGAGGTGCTGCGCTGGAGCGAGGTCCCCGATCCCCGGCCCGCCAGCGACGAGGTCCTCATCGAGGTGGTGTCGACCGCGGTCAACCGGGCCGACCTGCTCCAGCGGCAAGGGATGTACCCGCCGCCGCCGGGGGCACCGCCGTACCCGGGGTTGGAGTGTGCCGGCACGATCGGGGCGGTCGGCGCGGACGTGCGGGGCTGGCGGCCCGGCGACGAGGTGTGCGCCCTGCTCGGGGGAGGCGGGTACGCGCAGAAGGTGGCGGTACCGGCGGGGCAGTTGCTGCCGAAGCCGACCGGTGTCGGCCTCGACGAATCCGGCGCGCTGCCCGAGGTGGCGTGTACCGTCTGGTCGAACCTGGTCGGCGTGGCGAACCTGCGTGCCGGCGAGACGCTGCTGGTTCACGGCGGCGGGAGTGGCATCGGTACGTTCGCGGTCCAGTTCGCGAAGGCGCTGGGAGCCTACGTGATCGTCACCGCGCGGGCGGCCAAGCATGATCTGCTCGCCGCGCTCGGCGCCGATGTGACGATCGACTACGGTACCGACGATTTCGCGGTACTGGTGAGGGATCGAGCGGACGTAATCCTGGACATCATGGGGGCGTCCTACCTGGAGCGCAACGTCGCCTCGCTGGCCACGGGCGGTCGCCTGGTGGTGATCGGGATGCAGGGCGGCCGGCGGGCCGAGGTGGATCTCGGGGTGCTGATGGCGAAGCGGGCCGCCCTGTTCGTCACGTCGCTGCGGGCGCGCCCGGCGGGCGAGAAGGCAGCGATCGTCGCGGGGGTACGCGAGCAGGTCTGGCCGCTGGTCAACGCCGGCACGGTCAAGCCGGTGATCTATACGAAGATGCCCATGTCGCGGGCGGCCGAGGCGCACCGGCTGGTGGCGTCCAACGCGCACACGGGAAAGGTGCTGCTGGTCAACGACGACGTGGTCGGCTGATCGAGGTTACGTCGGCGGTTCAGTGATCTTGGCCGGTGTCGGCGCCCCGAAAATGGTCGCCACGATGTCGCTGACGGTGTGCACGCCGGTCGTGACGGTGCCGCCGGGCGCCTGGTCGTACATGATCGCGATGGCGTACCGGCTGTCCGGGCCGGCGAAGCCGACGCTGTGGGTGACCCAGTGCTTGACGTTGTCGTCGGTCTCCAGCGCCCACCCGTTCGTATTGCCCGGGAGATTCGACGGGCCGGCGGCCCAGATGCCCCAGTGCTGGGCGGCGCCCGGGCGACGCAGCTCCGACACGAAGTAGTCGCGGTCGCCCGGGTCGGCCCGGTCCAGCACGTACGACATCAGATGGATCAGATCATCGGGGGTGCCGGTCAGCTGGTCCCAGTTGTGCGGTAGCCCGGGCGGGAACGCCAGGTTGGTCATTCCGTACTGCTGCTGGAACCACGGGACGAAGGCCTCCTTGCCGTACCGGTCCCACAGGGCGTTCGCGGCCGTGTCGGACGGCGTGTCGAGCATGTCGGCGATGTCCTTGCGCGCCTTACTGTCCAATTTGATCTCACCCGAGCGGCCGCGTTCGAGCAGGTTGGCTGCCATCGCCAACTTGATCGTGGAGCTGGCTCGGGCGGGGCGATCCGTTTCGCCGTTACGCCAGTCAAGACCGGTCCGCCGGTCGCGGACGACGATGCCGAGGTGACCCGGTGTGGTGTGGATAAGCTGCGCGGCGTACTCGAAGCGGGCCTGCTGGGCCGGATCGTCGCCGCCGGCGATGCCCGGGTTGCCGGCGGGGGGGCCGGAGGGTTCGCTGCCCGGTACCCCGACGCCCGGCGCCGGCGTGGCGGTCGGCGTCGCCGCGGCCGGCGTACGACCGGCCGACGCCGGCGTCTCGTAGGTGCGTACGAACCTCACCACGACAACCGACATGACCGTCAGTACCAGCACCGCAGCGGTGATCATCAACGGACTACGGCGCATGGTTCATCGGGGCCTTCTGATCCGTTCCCGGCCCAGGATGAACAGTGCCTCGACGCCATCCTGCCAGGTGATCTTCTTGCCTTCCTGGCGGCTACGGGCGCGGTAGCTGATCGGCACCTCGTACGGGCGGACCCGCCGGCGCAGCAGCTTCCCGGTCACCTCTGCCTCCATACCGAACCCGCGTGAACGAACGTTCAATGAACGATACAGGTCGACGGGCATCAATTTGAAGCACGTCTCCAGATCCCCAAGGTAGCAGTTGAACAGCACATTCGCCGCCGTCGTCACGGCCTTGTTGCCCATCACGTACCAGAAGGAGAAGGAGCTGTGGCTGCCGAAATTGCGGTTGCCGTAGACGACCGTGGCCTGACCGCTCAGGACCGGGTCGAGCAGCTGCAGGATGTCCTGGGGGTCGTACTCCAGGTCGGCGTCGAGGATGACCATGTAATCGCCGGTCGCGTTGTCGGCCGCGGTCCGGATCGCCGCGCCCTTGCCCAGGTTGCGCCGGTGCGTGACCGTGCGGATCCGCGGGTCATCGATGCGGCTGATCGCCTCGGCGGTGCCGTCGCGACTACCGTCGTCGACGATGACGAGTTCGGCCTCGCAGGGGTAGTCCACCTCGAGAGCCTGCTTGACGGCGGCCGCCACCCGGGCTTCCTCGTTGTAGACCGGCATCAGGACCGACAGCTTCACAATGATCTCCGGTGGGCAGCCGACAAACCGCACTAGCGTAGCCTGCTCAGTCCTTCCGGGGAACTGGATCAACCCGCGACACGTCGTCATCCGTCGAGGTCGGCGGCGGTCTGCCGGGCCGCCGTCGCAGCCCGCTCAAGCCACGTCACGCCGACATGATGATCGGGGTGGCGAAACGGCTGCACGCGCAGCCATCTCGCCACCCCGATCATGCCGGTGCCATTGGTGTTGTATCGATGTACCTCAGTCGCCCACCCGCTGCGCGGGAATCTGACCCTGTAGCAGGGCCCGGACCTCCGACTCGCGGTAACGCCGGTGGCCGCCCAGAGTGCGAATTGCGCTCAGCTTGCCCGCCTTCGCCCACCGGGTCACGGTCTTCGGGTCGACACGGAACATCGACGCAACCTCAGCCGGCGTCAATAACGGCTCGGGTTCGTGCGTACGCGATGCCATCGGTCACTCCTTCAGCAGTTCCAAACAACGGCCGGGGTCCCCGCCGGCCGTAGCTTTTTCATGGTCCGGCTAGTCCCCGATGTCCGACATGGGCCGAACGGATGGAGGTCCCTGTATGGATGGATGATGAATCGGCGAATTTTTCCGTTTTTGGGCGGATCCAGGCCTTAAATCGGACACTCGGGCCCGTCTGGGGATTGGCCAATCCGAAGACCCCTCATCCCACCGGACCGTCAGAAATTCGCTCAGGCGGCGTAACGGTATAAAACGGGCGGGGATGGATGATACCGAACGTCGGCCCGCCGCGGGGTCAGTTACACCTTTCGAGTAACTGGACGCCGCGCCAGCGCTCCACGAGCCGCTCGTATGCCGAGGTGGCAGCGTCGGCCTCGCCTCGGCCTACCGCCGCCAGCCCGGCCGCCACCAGCCCCGGCGAGTCGTCACCGGCGAGCAGTTCGTCCGACAGCAGGCCCACCAGACCGCCGTAGTCCAACTCGACCACCGAACGGGGATGGAACTCCTCCAACCACCGCGCCGTCTCCTCCACCGCGGCGGTGATCGGGGCATCCCCCAGCGACCGGTGCAGTACCGAATGCGCCCGGTTGGCGCGGCGGCGGGCCTTGGAGATTTCGGTCCGGTACCGGAGCACCCGGCGCTCCGGTCGGAGCGTGAGTTCCCGTTCGGAGAGATCGACGAAGACGAACCACCGCAGCGGTACCCCCCATGTCGCGACCTGTTCGTGTACCCGCGGTAGGCCGCGCTCGAGGACCCGCGACCCACTACGCCAATCGTCGAGGACGCTCCGGGCCAGGCCGGCGAAGATCGGCGGGACGAACGCGTCGGCGAGCACGGTCGGTACCCCGTCGCGGGCTGTCAGCGCGGCCTCGGCAACCCGGATCCGCAGGTTCCACGGGCAGATCAGCAGCGTCTCGTCGACCTGAAGGACATAGGCCTCGTCGGGCAGCTCCGGCAGCCGCGTCCAGCCGGGGCCGAGCGCCTCGAGGACAGCCGTACGCTGCCGACCCGGACCCTCGGCGGGTGCGATGGCCCGCCCCTCCCGGACGTAGCGACGCCAGAACACCTGACGGTCGCGGTCAAAGGCGGTCAACGGCTCATACACCCGAAGGTAGGACGCGAACTGTGACGGCACGCCGCGATCGTGCCACGTTTCGACGCGCGACCGCACACCCCGAATCGGGTAATGATCAACTTCTGCGGGGCGTCGGCGGCCCGGAGCACTACGCTCGACACGGGCCGGCACCACACCAGCCGGCCCGACCAGGCGGTCCCACAAGGACGGCGGATCCGGGCATTGGAGCGGGAGTTTTCCATGGACGTGTTCACCACCACCGATGGTCACGAACCGACCGGCCACGAACAGGTCGTGTTCTGCCAGGACAAGCACAGCGGGCTGCGCGCGATCATCGCGATCTACTCGACCGCCTGCGGACCCGCACTGGGTGGTACCCGCTTCTACCCGTACCCCGACGAAGCCGCCGCGCTCGGCGACGCGCTCGACCTGTCCCGGGCGATGGCCTACAAGAACGCCCTCGCCGGCCTCGACCACGGCGGCGGCAAGGCGGTCATCTGGGGCGACCCCGAGCGCGACAAGTCCGAACCGCTGCTGCGGGCGTACGGGCGGTTCGTGGAGTCGTTGAACGGGCGCTACTACACCGCGTGCGACGTCGGGACCTACGTGCAGGACATGGACCTGGTCGCCCGGGAGACCCGGTTCGTGACCGGCCGCTCCGAAGGCTACGGCGGCGCCGGTGACTCGTCGGTGCTCACCGCGTACGGCGTGTTCCAGGGCATGCGGGCGGCCGCCGAACACACCTGGGGCACCCCGGCCCTGACCGGCCGCCGGGTCGGCATCGCCGGGCTGGGCAAGGTCGGCAGGCATCTCACCGCGCACCTGATCGCCGACGGCGCGCAGGTGGTGGCCACCGATGTGTCCGAGCGCGCCTTCGCCTGGGCTCGCGCCACGTATCCGCAGGTCGACCTGGTCGCCGACGTGACGACTCTGATCACGTCGGACATCGACGTGTACGCTCCGTGCGCGCTGGGCGGCGCGTGCAACGACGAGACCGTTCCGCTGCTGCGCGCGAAGATCGTCGCCGGCGCGGCCAACAACCAGCTCGCGCACCCCGGCATCGAGAAGCTGCTCGAGGGGCGCGGAATCCTGTACGCGCCCGACTACGTGGTCAACGCCGGCGGCGTCATCCAGGTGGCCGACGAGATCGAGGGTTTCGACTTCGATCGCGCGAAGCTCCGGGCCGCCCGGATCTACGACACCACCGGACGGATCGTCCGGCAGGCCGCCGCGGACGGCGTACCACCGTCGGTGGCCGCGGACCGGCTGGCCGAACGGCGGATGGCCGAGGTGGGCCGGCTGCGGACGATTCACCTCCGCTGAGCGGCGGGCCCTGATGACGACCGGGTAGCCGGTTCGGTACGTACGGAGTAATCCGGACAGGTGCGCAACGCCACCGGAACGTCGGGGAGGGCGAGATGTCGAAATCCCAGGACGACATGTACCGTAAGAGCCACGAGAGATGCCTGACGTGTGGGGCTCGCCGGTGACGGCCGCCCCGTAATTTCGTGCGAGGGGGTCGAGCCATGGGGCGCGGCCGTGCTAAGGCCAAGCAGACGAGGGTGGCCCGGGAATTGAAG
>JAVHWE010000531.1:0-6300 GCA_032160285.1 Micromonosporaceae bacterium
CGTTTTCGACACTGCTATAGATCATAAAGTTTACTTCACGTCCCGCCATACCGGAGAGTTGGCTTCGCAGATCCGTCAGACCAATAGCGTCGAGATGTGCTCCCTTCACTGGACCAGTTCGGGTGCCGCCACCCCGCAGGGGAATACCCAGTTCCTTGGCCCGGGCGAAGATGGCGTCACCACCAAGCGCGATGTCATAATCGCTGTGGGAGCCGAATGCGCGCCCACTCTTGAAACTGACACCCGTAACTGAGCTTCCCTGAAAGGCAGCGCTTGTATCGCCGTGTCCAGCGGCGGCGAGACCATCGTCTAGCGCTCCAACAAAACCGTTGTAATCGGCCTTCCCGACGAAACCGGCCGGCAGATTGCAGTTGTGTACCAGTACCGGAGTGGTACCCGCGAGCACATAGTACGTGTGGGTGGTGTCGATGGTGAGGTTGTGGACGCGTTGGTTGTGGGCGGTCCATCGCTTGATCGCGGTGACCTGAACGTACGTGCCGGCCGACGTCCGCATCAGTTGACCGGCACGGAGGTCGGTGGCGTCGACCCACTTGTGCAGGTTTTCGACCCAGAACGGGTGGTGGTCGGTGGCGACGACGACCCCGGACCGGGGGGTGGCGGCGTCGACGGTTACGGCGGTGGCGACCGTGACTTCCACGAGGTTCTTATCGCCCTGACCGACGATGGTGTCGACGACCGGACGGGGCTCGGTCCTGCCGGTTGTCGGATCGGTGGTCATCACCTTATCGCCGATGACCACCTGGCTGATCGGCTTGTGGCTGCCGTTGGCCATCAACACAGCGGTGTTTGGGGCGAAGCTGTTGGCACAGCCGGCCTTGCTGAGCGCGCCACCGGTCATCCGGCCGCCCGCGATGTCGCCTATCTCGTCGCGGGCGGCGGTACGGGCGGCCTGCCCGCCAGCCCGAACCCCGGCGCCGACGGCCTGGCCGCCGACGGCGAAGGCTCCACCGGTCAGGCCGCCGATCGCGCCGCCGATCGCGCCGTTGACGAGCATCTCCTTCCATCCGTGTCCGCCCTCGACCATGTCGCTGACGACGGATCCGACCGCTCCGGCCAGCGCACCGCAGGCGACCGCGCCGACGCCGGTCCAGCCGATCAGGGCACCGCAGCCCAGGCCGACCACCGCGCCGGCGAGGAAGCCGGCGATCTGGGCCTGGTGCGCGTCGACCCAGTTGGCCGCGGCGTCCACCGCCTTGGAGACGTTCTCCACGACGGCGCCGGCCGTGTCGACTGCTTGCTGGTACAGCAGTTGCGCCGCCTTGGACGCGTCGTTCACCACGTCGCGGACGGTGGACACCACGGCGGCGGGCAGGTGCGCGGCGGCCGACACGACGGTCTTGAGGCCGGTGTACAGCGGTTTGAGCGCGGCTTGGAGCGCCGGCAACGGGCTGTGCTGGACCGCGTACGTGACGGCCCGTCGCGCCGTCTGGGCGATCGCCTTCGCCTGCGCCACCGCCGCTTGGCGTACCTGTTCGGCCTTCTGCTTGGCCCAGTTGGCGACGGCGCTCGCCTTGTTGGCCAGCCAGTGCGCCGCCGCGCTCACCGTGTTGGCGACCCAACTGACCGCTGCCTTTGCCTTGTCGTACACCCATCGGGCGGCGTCGGAGATCGCGTTGGCGGCGGCCTTGATTGCGGACCAGGCGAGCTGGGCACCGGCCACGATGGCCGAGCCGATGGTGGATGCTGCGGTTCTGATCGCCCCGCCGACCGCACCGGCCGCCTTCTTAATCCACTTCGGCCAGTGGCCGTCCGGGTCGTTCTGGTCGACCGGGTCACCGGCGGCGTACGTGTAGCGGTTGGCAAGGATCGAGTCGCCCCGGGTGTAGTCGGCGGTGTCCCGGGAGGTGAACCCACCGGTACCGGGGTCGTACCAGCGGGCGCCCAGGTCGACCTGGCCCGTCGCCGAATCGGTCCAATCGCCCTGGAAGCCGAGGTGCCCGGTGTCCCCGGTCCTGGCCGTCACCCGGCCAAACGGGTCATACGTCGCGGTGTCCGCCGGCGCGGCCAGCGCGGTGTCCGCCGGGTCGAGCGCGGCGACCACGTCGCCGTGCTGGTCGGAGACGGTCAACCGCTTCTTCTGCCCCTGGCTGACAGCGAGCAGCTCATCGGCCGGCCCCCGGGCGTACAGTTCGGTGCCGTCGGAGACGACCTCGTCACCCGGGCCGGCGTACTGGAACGCGGTGCCGTTGCGGGCGGCCACCCGGTCCAGTCCGTCGTAGCTGTAGTTCTGACCGGCGCCGGTGACCAGCCGGTCGAACGCGTCGAAGGAGTACTGCTCGGTCAGTCCGGAGCTGGTCCGGGACCGCATCGTGCCCCGAGCGGTGTACGCGTAGGTGAAATCCCCGTCGGACAGCAGCCGGTTGCGTTCGTCGTACGTCGCCGTCTTGGGTCCGGCGGTTACCCGGTTGCCCGAGTCGTCCCAGCGGTACGGCGTGGTGCCGGCGGGACCGGTCCAGGACGTGAGCCGGCCGGCGAAGTCGTGGGTGTAGGTGTTGTCGCCCGCCCCGGCGGTACCGGTCGTGACCTTGCGGGTGAGCCGGTCCTCCAGGTCGTAGCCGTACCCGATCGAGGCGACGGTCTGCCCCGCGCCGTTGCGCAGCGTATCCGAGGTCAGCCGGCCGACGTCGTCGTAGCCGAAGGTACGGACCCGGGCCGCACCGTAGTTGACCGTGCTGACCTGGCCGGCGGCGTCGTACCCGATCGTCTGGACGGCACCCGTGATCCCGTCCGTGGCCGTCCGCAGCCGGCCGTTGAGGTAGGTATACGTCCCGCTGCCCGCGGCGTCGGTGCGCTTGGTCAGCCGGCCGTCGCCGTCGTAGTCGAAGCTCGCCGAGCCGGACGGCCCGCCGGCGGTCAGCAGGGCCCCGCGGTCGTTGTAGGCGTAGGTGTCGGTGCCGCCGGGGGCGTTGACCCGGGTGAGTCGCCCGGCGAGGTCGTACGCCAGGGTGCGGCCGGCCGTGGCGGCCTCCGCCCCGCTGCCGGTCTCGGCGGTCAACCGGCCGGCGGCGTCATAGGTGCGCTGCCGGGTGACCCCGCCGGGCGCGCCCAGCGTTGTCCGTTCGCCGCGCTTGTTGTACGCGACCGTCCAGGTCCGGTCGGCCGGGGTCGGCTGTGCCGGGGTCGCCGGCTCGATGACCGACTCGGGCAGGTCGAGACTGTTGACGGTGAAGATGGTGGAGTTGCCTCGGCCATCGGTGTAGCGGGTGCGGTTGCCCGCCGCGTCGTACCCGAAACTGGTCGTGATCGAGGAGGTGTCCGTGACCGGTTCGACCTGCCGCACGAGTTGGTTGGCGGCGTCGTAGGAGAAGGTCGTGGTGTGGTTCAACGCGTCCCTGGCCGACGTCAGGTTGCCGGCGGGGTCGTAGCCGTAGTTCTGCGTCCGCAGCGTGGTGCCGTCCGGGGCGAGATCGGACTCGATGACGACGCGGCCGGCGACATCGTGCACCGTCATCGAGGTGCGCCCGAGCCCGTCGACGGTGCTGACCGGGTGACCGGCGAAGTCGTACCCGAGCTGGGTTATCACCCCGGCCGGGTCGACGGTCTTGATCAGCGCGCCCACCTTGTCGTACGTGTTGATGGTGGTTGCGCCGCTGGGCGCGACGACGCTGGTGATGTTGCCGGCGTCGTCGTAGCCGAACCGGGTGGTGAACGTGTCGGTGGTCGGGCGCCGCTCGACCTGCGTCAACGTGAGCTTGCGGTCCAGGTCGTCGTAGGTGGTCTCGACGCGGGCACCGGTCGGATCGGTGACCGAGAGAACCTCACCGGTACGGGTGTAGGCGAAGCGGGTGACCGCGCGCTCGTCGTTGGTCGACGCCGGTGCGTCCCGGGCCACCAGCCGGTTGAGCTGGTCGTAGGCGTACCGGGTGACGTTGTCGAGCGGGTCGACCGTCTCGACCACGTTGCCCAGCGCGTCGTAATGGGTCTGGGTGGTGGGCGTGACGGGTTGACCGCCGCCCGGAGGGGTGTAGGCGGGAGCCGTCTGGGTCACCGCGCGGCCGAGCTTGTCGTAGCCGACGCGGCTGACGTTACCCAGCTCGTCGCGCGACTCGACCTGCTCGTCGAAGGCGTTGTACCCGGCCGTGCTGACCGGGTTCACCGTTCGGGGCGCCGCGCCGCCGGACTCCGCCGCGACCGCCGGGCCGGTCGCCGTCACGCGCCGGCCGGCCTCGTCGTAGCCGAACGTCGAGGTGTACGCCGCCGGGTCCGCCCCGGCGACGTTGCCGCGCGGGTCGGTGGTGGACGTCAGCAGGCCGCGCCGGTCGTATCCGTAGGTCGTGACGTAGGTGGCGCCGACGGCCCCGACGACGGTCTGCGTGGTTACCTGACCAGCGTCATCGTACTGGTAGTTGACCACCTGGGTGTCGTTGGTGGCGAAGCCGGCCACATTGGACGGCCGACCCGACGTGGTGGTTCTGGTGACGTTGCCGTTGGCGTCGTACAGGTACGCGGTGGCACGCAGCAGCCCGTCCGGATCGACCACTGTCGACGCGACCTGACCCGCCCGATCGTAGGTGTGCTTGCGGACGATCGTCCCGTTGCCGCCCACCTCCCCGATCGGGTGTCCGGCTCCGTCGTACGTCTTGTCCTCGATCACGTAGTCGCGGATTGATCCGTCCGGATTGTGGTAGTTCTTCAGGACGGTCCGTTTGAGCAGGTCGTCGCCGTAGTAGGTGTACTCCAGCCGCCGGCCCATCGCGTCGGTGTCGCTGGCCAGCCGGCCGGCGAAGTCGTACGAGTAGGAGTGCAGGACCAGATAGTCACCCGAGGCCGGCGCACCCGACCCGCCCGGGTCGCCGGTCCACGCCCGCAGCCGCACCTCGGCCACGGCGTTGCGGGCGGTGTAGGCGTAGTCGTACCGGTTGCCGCCCGCGTCCACAACGGACGTACGGTTGCCGAACCGGTCGTAGTCGGTGGTCGTCTCGTTGCCATTGGCGTCGACGACCCGCTGCGGATGCCCGTGGTCGTCGTACTCGAACGTGGTCACCCGTGCCGGATCCCCGCCGAGCAGATCGCTGACCTCGACCCGCACCAGGTTGCCGTCCGGGTCGTAACTGTTGGTGGTGCGGCGCTGGTGGCGGATCCCGGTGACCGCGTCGGTGGTCGCCGGTTCGGTCGCCGTGACCAGCCGGGACGCGGTGTCATAGGTGTATCCGGTGACCACGCCGCCCGGGTAGCTGTCGGATATCTCCTTCTCGGCCACCGTGCGGCCAAGCTCGTCGTGGGTGTACTCCGTGATCAATCCGGATGGCGTGGTGACCCGCGCCAGATCGCCGTTCTGGTAGTACGCGTAGCTGGTCTGCTTACCGCGGGCGTCGATCGTGGTCAGCGGAAGTCCGCCCGGGGTCAGCCCACCGTCGACACCCACGGCGTTCGCGCCGGTGGTGTAGGTGTGGTGCACGGTCGAACCGTCCGGGTTGCTCTGGGCGACGAGCTTGCCCTTGGTGTTGTACGTGTACCCGGTGCGGTAGGTGATGTCGGTGGCGCTGGCCGAGCGGCCGTCACGCTGTTCGAGCGGCAGATCGTTGGTCGGGTCGAACGGGTTGGTGGGTGCGGCCGGGTAGGTCCAGTACGCGGTGTTGCACTGGTTGGCCGCCCGACAGGTCTTGCGGGAGGTGACGTTGCCCCGGTCGTCGTGGGTCATCGTCACCGTGTCGCCGTTCTCATTGGTGACGACGTCCTGGAAGCCCCGGTCGTCGTAGGAGTACGACCGGATCGCCATGCCGTCGAGGGGGTGGCGGACGAAGACCGGCCCACCGCTGTCGGTGGGGATGATCGTGCAGAATCCCGGGTCGTTCGGGTCGGGCTGGCTGCATGTCAGCGGAGGCGGGGACGGTGACGGCGTCGGGGTCGGTGAGCCGGGCCGGTCCTCGTCGCGCGTCTCCAGCCCGAGCGGAGTACCGGAGCGCAGCAGCCGCCCGGCCAGCGCGTCGTACTCCCACAGGCTCGGGCGGTTGGCCGGGTCGAGTACCTGCACGCTGCGGCGCAGGTCGGTGTCGCTGCCGTAGACGGCCGGTGGCCCGATCTTCCAGGTACCGCCGTTGCGGTCGGTGTACTTCTTGACCCGGTCGAGGTTGACGTCGTACTCGACCTCGGCCGCCACCCGACCGCTCGGCAGGGACACCCGGGTCAGCTCGTCCGCCGCCGCGCCACCCACCCGGAAGTGCGCGGTGACCGCGGCCGGGCCCATCGGATGCGCGTAGAGCGCCACCTCGTCGACGGCCCCGGCGAAGAAGCGCTGCGAGGTGGTGCCCCAGTTCGGCCACGAGGCGGGGGCGCTGG
>JAVHWE010000550.1:0-2641 GCA_032160285.1 Micromonosporaceae bacterium
CCCCGTTCAGGAGTGGTGAATGCGCGGAACCGTCACAGCAGTGCTGGTCGCGGACGCGGTGGCCGCTGAGCCTCCGGCCCGCACACCATCCGTCGCGGCGCACGACGCCGTGCCGATCTTCAGGACCGATCCGGTCGCTCGCCCGGGCGAGTTCTAGGGCTCCCGAGGCCCAGGGCCAGGGTCCGGCCCAGTCACCGGCGTGCACGGGAAACCCCGCGTGCAAGCCGGTCACGCGCACGCCCGAGGATCCATCCACACACGAGCGCCGGCCCGGTCGCGCGGGCCGGGAGATCCGGGGCCTTCCGTGGGCGTGCCCGGATCCCGCCTCGCCGCGGGCCGGATCCGCTCCGTCTTCCCGGCCGCCTGGCCCCGCGCGGACAGCCACACCAGCACCACGGACCACCCCGGACACCCCCACCGGACAGCCCCACCGGATCACCGAGGAGAACGATGGACACGAGGAAACTGTCAGCGATCGCGCTCGCAGGCATCCTGGCCGGTGGAATGCTCACCGCCTGTAGCGCGAGCGGGAGCCCCAACGCCACGGCCACCGCGGCCCTGAGCGTCGGCATGCCGAACGGGCCGCAGACCGAAAACCACAACCCGTTCCTGAGCACGTCGTCCGCGAACTCGCTGGGCTACCGCTGGATGATCTACGAGCCGCTGACCATGTGGAACCCCGCGCAGCCGGCCGATCCCGCCAAGCCGTGGCTCGCCAGCGACACCAAGTGGACGCCCGACTACAAGTCCGTGACGGTGACGATCCGCGACAACGCGACCTGGTCGGACGGCCAGAAGCTCACCGCGGACGACGTCGCGTTCACGTACAACCTGATCAAGGACCACGAGGGGATCAACACCAACGCGACCCCGTACCAGTCGATCACCACGGCCGGTAACCAGGTCACGATGACGTTCGGGGTGTCGCAGTTCGTCAACCAGAACAAGATCCTCGCCCAGATCCCGATCGTGCCCAAGCACCTGTGGTCGAGCATCGCCGACCCGGCGACGGACCTGAACAAGAAGCCCGTCGGCAGCGGTCCGTACACGCTGAAGTCCTTCACTCCGCAGACTACGACGCTGTCGGTGCGCTCCAGCGGGTACTGGCAGCCGCTGCCGCAGGTCAAGGAGCTGCGCTACACCTCGTACACCGACAACAACGCCCAGACGACCGCCTTGGCGAACGGCGAGTCCGAGTGGAGCTTCGTCTTCATCCCGAACTACAAGACCGTGTTCGTGGACAAGGACGCGGCGCACCACAAGGTGTGGGCGGCCCCGGTGCTCGGGATCCACGGTCTCTACATCAACACGAGCAAGAAGCCGTTCAGCGATCCGGTGCTGCGCCAGGCCATGAACATGGCGATCAACCGTGAGGACATCTTCAACCAGGCCGAGGCCGGCTACTTCCACCCGCTCATCACGAGTGTCACCGGCCTGCCGAGCCCGGCCGGCGACGCGTTCGTCGCGGCGGACTACAAGGGCAAGAACCAGGTCGTGGACGTCGAGGGCGCGAAGAAGCTGCTCACCGGCGCCGGCTACAAGTACTCGGGCACGACGCTGAACGACCAGTCGGGCAAGCCGGTCACGATCACCCTCACCGACCCGAGCGGGTGGTCGGACTACCAGACCAGCCTGGAGATCGTGAAGGACAACCTGTCCAAGATCGGCATCGCGGCGACGGTCGACAAGGCCAACCAGGACGCCTGGTCCAAGAACGTCGAGGAGGGCAACTTCGGCGCGGCCTTCCGCTGGACCAATGGCGGCGCGACCCCGTACGACATGTACCAGACCGTCATGGACGGATCGCTGCTCCAGCCCGTCGGCAAGCCGTCCCCGGGCGGCAACTTCGGCCGCTTCAACAACCCGCAGGCGACCGCGGCGCTCAAGGCGTACGCCAGCGCGACCAGCGACGCCGACCGGACCACCGCGCTCAACACGATCGAGAAGGTCTTCGTCGAGCAGACCCCGATGATCCCGGTCGGCGCGGACAACATCGGTGCCGCGTACAGCGACAAGCACTGGACCGGCTGGCCGGACGCGTCCAACCCGTACGCGGCGGCCCAGCCGACGCAGCCCAACGCGCTGGACGTGGTGCTGCACCTGAAGGCCGCCAGCTGATTCCCGCACCGCGTTCCCCGGGTGGCGAGCGCCGCCCGGGGAACGCGCGTGCCGTTCAACCCTCTTCCAGACGGGACCACCGAATGACGCCGAGCACGAGCGCGGTCGCGCCGGTCAGTGAAGTCGTGCTGGAGGCCGCGGGCCTGACCAAGCACTTTCCCGTCCGCCGGCGGCTGCGCGATCTCCTCTCGCGGCACGCCGGCGCGGTACACGCCGTCGACGACGTGAACCTGACCCTGCGGCGCGGCCAGGTGGTCGCGCTGGTGGGGGAGTCCGGCTCGGGGAAGTCCACCGTGGCCCGGCTGCTCGCCCAGCTCCATCCGCGCACCGGCGGCGAGATCCGGCTGAACGGGGAGGCGGTCACGGTCCGGGGTGGGCGGCGGTTCCGGGCGTACGCCAAGCGGGTCCAGATGATCTTCCAGGATCCGTTCGCGTCCCTGAACCCCGTGCACAGCGTCCGCTACCACCTGACCCGCTCGCTGCGGATCCACGGGCGGGCCGGCGAGGGCAAGGACGGGCTCGA
>JAVHWE010000576.1:0-2630 GCA_032160285.1 Micromonosporaceae bacterium
CAACCGGGATACGGGTCCGGGTACCCGGCCTACCCCGCCCCTGGCGAGTACCCGGCCCCACCCGGCGCATACCCCGCCCCACCCGGCGGCCCCGCCGGTTATCCGGTCGGCGATCAGACAGGGTATCCGCAGCCCGGCTACCCGGCCGGCTACCCGGGTTACGGGTACGGCGCACCACCGGCGAAGACCAATTCGCTCGCCATCACGTCGTTGGTACTGGCGCTCTGCGGCCTGCTCTGTGCCGGCTTGACCGCACCGGTCGGCGCGATCCTCGGCCACGTCGCTCGCCGGCAGATCCGCGAACGGGGCGAGCAGGGCGCCGGCCTGGCCCTGGCCGGCATCATCGTCGGCTGGATCCTCACCGGACTGCTCGTGGTGTACATCGTGGCCGCCATCATCTTCATCGTCGCCGCTCAGGACGGCGGCACGACCACCACCCACGTGGGGTTCACCCCGGGGCGGTGAACGCGCCGGTCCGCGACATGCCCGCGGCGCGGCCCTTACCCGCTATCACCAGCGCCATCTTCCGCGACGCCTCATCGATCATTTCGTCGCCGAGCATCACCGCGCCGAGTGCGCCGCCGGCCTCCGAGGTGTAGTGGTCGTAGGCGTCGAGGATCAACTCGGCGTGATCGTAGTCGGCCTGCGACGGTGAGTAGACCGCGTTGGCGGCATCGATCTGGCCGGGGTGCAGTACCCACTTGCCGTCGAAGCCGAGGGCGGCACTCCGCCTGGCGACCTCGGTGAACGCGTCCACGTCGCGGATCTGCAGGAACGGCCCGTCGATGGCCTGCAGGTCGTGCATGCGGGCGGCCATCAGGATCCGCATCAGGATGTAGTGGCACGGGTCGCCCGGGTAGTCCGCCATCAGGGCGCCGACCACCAGCGACTTCATGTTGATCGACGCCATGAAATCGGCGGGGCCGAAAATGATCGTCTCGAGCCGCGCCGACGCGCCCGCAATCTCGTCCACGTTGACCAGGCCGGCCGCGTTCTCGATCTGCGCCTCGATGCCGATACCACCCACCGGCAGCCCGACCGTCCTCTCGATCTGGGTCAGCGTGAGGTCGAGCCAGTGCACCTGGGCCGCCGACTGCACCTTCGGCAGCATGATGGCGTCGAGATGGTCGCCCGCGCCCTCGACGACCTCGATCACGTCCCGGTACGTCCAGGGTGTGGTGAGGTCGTTCACCCGGACCACCCGCACCTTGCCGGACCAGTCCCCGTCGTTGAGCGCGGCCACGATGTTGTCGCGGGCGGCCGGCTTGGCCAGCGGCGCCACCGCGTCCTCCAGATCCAGGAACACCTGGTCGGCCGGGAGGCCCTGGGCCTTGCCGAGCATCTTGACGTTCGAACCCGGTACCGCGAGGCATGATCGACGGGGTCGTCCACGGGCACCCATATCGAGCGGCTCCTGTCCGGTTGCGTAGGGTTGACGCCGCAACGGTAACCGTGCCGGTTGATCGGAGTGAACAATAGAGTGGAGATTGCCACCGTCGTCGTCACCGGCGCCACGTCCGGCATCGGTCTGGCCGCCGCCGAGGAGTTCGCCCGGCGCGGCGCGCGGGTCGTCGTGGTCGGGCGCGATCAGGCCCGGTTGGCCGTGGCCGTCGACTCGGTACGGGCCGCTGCCGGGGACTCGGTACGGGGCACGGCCGGGGACTCGGTACGGGGCGCGGCCGGCGACCGCGAACCCGAGCGTTTCCAGGCCGACTTCACCCGCCTCGACGAGGTACGCGCGCTCGCCGAGCAGCTGCTCACCCGGTACGAGAGGATCGACGTCCTGGCGAACAACGCGGGCGCGATGATCCCGGCCTACCGCCGAACCGTGGACGGCTTCGAAACGACCATCCAGCTCAATCACCTGGCCCCGTTCCTGCTCACCAACCTGCTGCGCGAGCGGCTGCGGGGCGGGCGGGTGGTGAACACGGCGTCGGCCGCGCACGGCATGGGCGTGACCGACCCGGACAACCTGGTCGGCGACGAGGCCCGGTACAGCGCCTGGCGGGCGTACGGCGCGAGCAAGGGCGCCAACATCCTCTTCGCCGCCGAGGCCGGCCGGCAGTGGCCCGACATCCTGTCCACGTCGTACCACCCGGGCGTGGTCCGGACCAGGTTCGGTGCCGGCACGGCGGCCAGCATGTTCTACCGGGTGACGCCGTTTCTGGCCACGCCGGCGGGCGGCGCCGACACCATGGTCTGGCTGGCCGGCGCGCCCGCGTCGGAGCTCACCCAGGGCGGGTACTACGTCAAGCGGCGGCCGCGTCAGCCCACCCCGTACGCGGCCGACCCGGACCTGGCGGCCCACCTGTGGCAGGCGAGCATCAAGGCCGTCGGCCTGTAGCCAGCCGGAGCTCGTGGTTGTGGCGGGCTCGCGGTTGCGGCGCGGCTCGCGGCTCAGAGCGGGGCCTCGCTGTTCAGGCGGGCCCTCGCTATTCAGGCGGGGCTTGCGGTTCAGGGGGGCTCGTGGTCGGGCCGGTGGGCGGGCGAGCAGCAGAGCCGTCGGGCCGTCGTCAAGCGGGTGGGCGGCCGATCCGGTGCAGCCGGAACGGGAGTCTGGTCGCACTGGTCGCCGACGACGGCGGTGGCGGGGCGGCCAGCGACCCGTCCGGCATCGACCGGCCCGCGTC
>JAVHWE010000599.1:0-10206 GCA_032160285.1 Micromonosporaceae bacterium
GCCGTAGCCGAGATCGTCGCGCCCGCGTACCTGCTCGCGCCGGTTCCAGGCCAGGTCGGGGCGCAGCGCCCGCAGGTTGTCGGTGAGCGCGCCCAGCTCGGCGGCCAGGCCGGCATTGCCGAGCGCCTGTGCCATCAGCCCCGCCAGCTCGTCGCGCTGTTCGGCCGACAGCGACCGCATCAACCGCTCGCCGGCGGCGGCGCGTCGGGCGAGCGCGTCGACCAGCTCGTCCACCGATCGTGGCTTTTCCGGGAAGAACTCGCCGTGCCGATCCATGAACTCGCTGAACGCGTCGGCGGTGTCCGCACCGCGGGCATGGCGGGCCAGCAGGTCGTTGAGGTCGTGCAGCATCTCGGTGAGCCGCCGGTTGGCCTCCGGATTGTCCGCGGCACCGCGCAGGGCGTCGCGGATACCGCTGAACCGCTGTTGCAGTACCTCGTCGCGCAGCCCGTCCAGGATCCGCTGGTACAGCTCGCGGGCCGACTCGCTGGCCCACTCGTAGGAGGCCAGCTCCGCGACCGCCCGCGCGGTGGACCGGGGCAGGTTGTCGAGCGTCGCCTCGGCGAACCGGGCTTCGTCGCTGTCGCGGCCCGCCAAAGCTTCCCGCTCGGCGGCCAGGGCCTGGTCGAGCAGGGCCTGGGCCCGGGTCACCGCGCCGTCGAGGTTTCCCCGCCGCATCGCGTCGCGCCGCAGCCGCCGGGCGCGGGCGGCCAGGTCGTCCAGCCCCCGACCGCCGTGGGGGCCGCGGCGCAGCAGCTCACGCAGCGCCTCCCGGAGCGAGCCGCCGGCCAGGACCTCGTTGCCGACCTGGTCGACGGCGGCGCGGACGTCATAAGGCGGCGCGAGCGGGTCGGGCCCGCCGCGCCAGGCACCGTACCGGAACCGGTTGCTGGGCACGTCAGCTCCCGTACACGGTTCGGCCGTCGTCGGTGAGGTCCTTGGACAGCCGGCGGGTCAGGTGCAGGCCCTCCAGGACGAACTCGACGCCGGCCGCCGCCTCGCCCCGGGTCGGCGCGTCGCCGAGCCCCAGTCGTTCGAGCACCTTCGCCAGCCCCGGCACGGTACCGACCTGGCGCAGCACCTCGTCGGCGCCGACCAGCTCGCCGGTCTCCACGGTCTCGCCCTCGGCGACCAGGTTGGTGAAGCCGGACAGGTCGAGCCCGGCGAGGCGGGCGTGGAACGTCTCGGCCGTGGCGGTACGCAGCAGGTGGGCCAGCACCTCGACCTCGCGCCCCTCCTCGCCGCTCTCGAACTCGACCTTGCCGCGCAGCGTGCTGGTCACCGACACGGTGTCGCCGACCCGGGCCACCGGCGCGGCCTCACCGAGCAGGCTCGCCCGGCGCAGGGCCGACGCCGACACGGTCTCCGCCCCGGCGATCGCGAACCGGGCCGAGACACCCGACCGGGCGTCCACCGACGGTGACTCGCGGACCGCGCGGGTGAACCGGGCGATGATCTCCAGTACATGGTCGGGTACGGCCGCGACCAGCCGGGCCTCCTGGTGGATCAGCGCCAGCTCCAGGTCGAGGTCGAGCGGGTAGTGGGTACGGATCTCCGCCCCGAACCGGTCCTTGAGCGGCGTGATGATCCGGCCCCGGTTGGTGTAGTCCTCCGGGTTCGCGCTGGCCACCAGCAGCAGGTCGAGCGGCAGGCGCAGCTGGTACCCGCGGATCTGGATATCGCGCTCCTCCAGCACGTTCAGCAGCGACACCTGGATGCGCTCGGCCAGGTCGGGCAGTTCGTTGATGGCGAAGATGCCCCGGTTGGTACGGGGGATCAGCCCGAAGTGGATCGTCTCCGGGTCGCCGAGGGTACGGCCCTGCGCGATCCGTACCGGGTCCACGTCGCCGACCAGGTCGCCGACGCTGGTGTCCGGGGTGGCCAACTTCTCGCTGTACCGCATCGAGCGGTGCAACCAGCCGATCCGCAGGTCGTCGCCGGCCCGCGCGGCGTCCCGTCGGGAACTGGGCGTCAACGGCGCGTACGGGTGTTCGTTGAGGTCCGACCCGGCGATCACCGGGGTCCACTCGTCGAGCAGCCCGACCAGCGCGCGCATCACGCGGCTCTTGCCCTGCCCGCGTTCGCCTAGCAGGACCAGATCGTGGCCGGCGAGCAGGGCCCGCTCCAGTTCCGGTACGACGGTGTCGTCGTAGCCGACGACGCCGGGGAAGCGGGCGACGCCGTCGCGCAGCCGGGCGATCAGGTTGTCGCGCAACTCCTCCTTGACGGTCCGGTGCTGGTGGCCGCCGGCGCGGAGTTCACCAACGGTCTGCGGCAGGTCTACGGGCGGGGTCGGCACAACCGTTTCCATCACGCATTGACGCTAGCTCGCCGATCCGACATCCGGGACCTCCGTGGCCGAGGCGCTGCGCCGACGGCGGCCGGGTTACGGGGTCGCCGGCTCGGGGACGGCCGCCGCGCCGTCGACGATCGGGTGTGCCCCGGCGTCCGCACCGACGTCGCCGCGCACCTCCGCCACGTCGGCCACGATGCAGCTCACGTTGTCGGTGGCCCCGTGCTGCAACGCCAGCGCCACCAGCTGGTCGGCGCAGAGCTGGGGATCCGGGTAGGCCCGCAGGGTGGTCGCCAGCTCGTCCGGCGACAGCGGTTCGGACACCCCGTCGCTGCACAGCAGGTACCGGTCGCCGAACACGGCCGGGCGCACGGAGTACCGGGCCTCGACCTGCCGGCCCTGCAACGCCCGGGTCACCACCGACCGGTGCGGGTGCACGGCCGCCTGCTCGGGCCGGATCGCACCCTCGTCGAGCAGCATCTGCACGTACGTGTCGTCCTTGGTCACCTGGGTCAGCACACCCGCGCGCAGCCGGTAGCCGCGGGAGTCCCCGACATGCACCATGCTGATCTTGCCGCCGGCGAGCAGGATGGCGGTCAGAGTGGTACCCATGCCGTCCACGGCCGGGTTGGCCACGACCTCGTCGCGGATGCGTCGGTTGGCGTCCTCGGCGGCCGTCCGTAGGTGATCCACCAACGGGTCGGCCGGGTCCTCGGCGGCTCGGACCAGGGCGATCCGGTCCAGCGGGGCCATCGCCGCCACGGTGAGCCGGCTCGCCAGGTCGCCGGCCGCCATCCCGCCCATGCCGTCCGCGATGACCAGCAGGCGGGGCCCGGCATACACCGAATCCTGGTTGGCCGGCCGCACGGGGCCGCGATTGCTGCGTGCGCCGAAACGCAGGATCGCGCTCACGCCCTCTACCTCCCGGATCGGCTCGGTACCGGATGAACCCGCCACTAGCTTGCCCCCAATGATGCGCCGTGTCTCTACGCACTATGGCGCATCATGGTGGCCGAGCGCTCGCCGTCCGTTCCCCGGTACCCGCCTGGACGCCTCGCCGGTGGTGGTCGGCGCGGCGGACTTACCTGATCAGCGAGACTGTGCGGGCGATGGCCCCGCCTGATCATGGAGAACCGATCAGGCGGGGACGCACAGGCACAGCGAAGCCGGCCTGATCGTGACCGACAGCTGGCGGCCCGGTTCGATCACGTCGCCGTCGAGCTCCCGCGGCTGTACCCGATCGCTGTCGACCTCGATGCGTCGGGCCCGGAACGTCTCCATGGACGACACCCCGCGGCGGCGGCGGATCACCCCCCAGGCCAGCGCCAGCCAGTGGCCGAGGGTGCGCGGCGTCAGCACCGCCACGTCGAGGTAGCCGTCGTCGGGCTCGGCGGCGGGCAGCAGCGGGATACCGCCCTGTAGCCGGCCGACGTTGCCGATCAGCACGGTCCGGGCCCGGCGGCGCAACGGGGCGCCGCCGTCGAGCGTGAGGCGGACCCGCATGCGGCGGCTGCGCAGGTGCTTGGCACCGGCGATCGCGTACGCCACCCACCCGAAGCGCTTCTTCATCGGCTCGGGGGTGGCGTCGAGCATCTGCGCGTCGAACCCCATCCCGGCCATCACCGTGAAACACCGGTCGCCGACCACGCCGACGTCGATGAGTCGGCGCTGGCCACCGGTCGCCATCGCGATGCCGTCGGCGACGTCGGAGGGGAGCCCGAGGTTGGTGGCGAGCAGATTGCCGGTACCCGACGGCAGGATCGCCAGGGCCACCCCGGTACCGGCGAGCACACCCGCGCAGGCCATCACGGTCCCGTCGCCTCCGCAGGCGAACACCACGCCGGCCCCCTCGGCCACCGCCTTCTCGGTCTGGCCACAGCCGGGGTCCTCGGGGGTGGTCTCCAGCCACAGCGGCTCCGGCCAGCCGGCGTCGGCCAGGGCGGCGCAGATCTCGCGGCGCCGGCCGTCCAGATCGGTGACCTTGGACGGATTGATCACGACCGCGGTCGCGGTCACGGCCGCGGCCGCGGTCACGGCTTGACCTTGCGGTACCGGGCCTGGAAGAAGCAGAACACGCCGAAGGCGGCGAACCCGATCGCCACCAGGATCAACAGCACGGTTCCGTACCGCTGGTCGAGCAGGGTCCGCAGCGCGGCGTCGAGCCCTCGCGACCGGGCCGGGTTGTGCGTGGTCGCGGCCTGGAAAAGCAGGATACCGACGATGCCGAACGCGACGCCCTTCGCGATGTATCCGACCTGCCCGAGTCGCACGGCGGTCAGCCGGACCCGGTGGGTCATCCGGCCCAGCATCAACCGCCGCTCGAACTTCCGCCGCGCGCCGTACACGATCATCCCGATACCCAGGGCGATGACGGCGAGGCCGCCGATCGCGACCAGCCACTGGCCGGCCGGCTTCGCCAGGATACCGGCGGTGGCGTTCTGGGTCTGCGTCGAGCTCGACGGTGGCGCGCCGGCCACGACGCGGTACGCGGTCCAGGCCAGCGCGGCGTAGATCACCGTCCGGAAGGCCGACGCGACACGCTCGCCGGTACGCGACAGGCCGCGCTCGTCGAGGTGCCCGACGGCCGCGAGCAGGAGCTGCCAGACGGCCATCGCGATCAGCCCGATGATGATGATCACCAGGAGTGCGCGGCCGAACGGCCTGCTCGCCAGGTACTGGAATGCGCCGGCCTGGTCGCCGGTACCGGCCGGATGGCCGAGCGCGATCTGGACGGCCAGCCACGCCACGGCCAGGTGGAACAGTCCGTACCCGACGAAACCGATCCGGGTGAGCCCCTCCAGGGCGCCGCTACGGGCGGCGCGCCGTGCCGTACGTCCAGCGGTGTTAAGGGTCGTCATGGTCTTGGTTATCCCCGCGCAGGGGGCTGATTCAAACCCGACGCCGGCGGGTACAGACGGGGATCTCCCTCGATTCCGGAGGCACCGGTGACCGCACAGACCTCGACCGCCCCGCGAACCACCAATCGGCCGGCCGGCCGCAACCTCAGCCGGATCGCGGCGGTGATCGGCGCCGCGCTGCTGTTCGCCATCCTCATGCTGGGAGTCCGGGCGCGCTGGGTGCCGCTGGAGGCGGTCGACGGCGACCTCGCGCGGGCGCTCAACCGGGCGATCGCGCCGCACCCGCTGGCGGTCGGGGTCATGAAATTCATCAGCGTCCTCGGCAGCCGTGCGGTACTGATCTGGCTGATCGCGATCGCGACGGTGCTGCTGGTCGTTCGCCGGCAGTACCGGCTTGCGGCCTTTCTGGTGGTCGCCGGGGTCGGTTCGGCGATCCTCGACCCGACGTTGAAGCAGGCGATCGGGCGGCTGCGGCCGGTGGTGGCGCACCCGGTGGCCGTGGGTGGCGGCAACAGTTTCCCCAGCGGGCACGCGCTGGGATCCTTCGTCTCCTACGGTGCGCTGCTGCTGGTCTTCCTGCCGGCGCTGCCCCGGCGCGCCCGCCGGCCGGTCATCATCGGGCTGGCGGTTCTGGTCGGGCTGATCGGGTTCAGCCGGCTCGCGCTCGGCGTACATTTCCTGTCCGACGTGGTGGGCGCGTGGTGCCTCGGTGTGGCGTGGCTCGGCCTCACCACGTACGTGTTCGAGCTGCACCGGCACGAGGCCGGGCGGCGGGTGACACGGCCGGTGACCGAGGGACTGGAGCCGGAGGCGGCCACCGACCTGCGGCCGGCCGACCGTACGGTGTCGTCGGGTGCCCTCGGTGGCTGGCTCGCCGCCGCCGGTGCGGTGGTGGCGTGGGTGCTGACGTTCGGCCTGCTGTGCGCGATCGGCATCCCGCTGGCGCACTACCGCGGCGGCAACGGCAACGTCCTGGGCGACACCACGATCCCGCATTTCCTGGCCGCGCACCGGACCGCGACCCTGAACCGGATCAGCTACCTGGGCAGCGAGGCCGGCAACACGCACATGATCCTGGCGGTCGGGCTGATCGGCGGAGCCGCGGCGCTGGCCGCCATCCGGCGCTGGCGCGCGGTGGTCTTCCTGCTGGCCGTGATGTTCGGCGAGCTGACCCTGTTCCTCGCCGCGGCGGCGATCGTCGGCCGGGCCCGGCCGGACGTGCCGCACCTGGATGGTCCGCTGCCGACGTCGAGCTTCCCGTCCGGCCACGTCGCGGCCACCGTGCTGCTGTACGCGGCGTTCACGGTACTGGTACTTCCGCGCACTAGTGCCTGGTGGCGGTGGGTAGTGGCGGCGATCGCGGTGCTGATGCCGGTGTGGGTCGGGCTGTCGCGGATGTACCGCGGCATGCATCACCCGACGGATCTGCTCGGCAGCCTCATCCTGGCCGCCTGCTGGCTGGCCGCGATGCTGTACCTCATCCGCCCGAACATCGCGACCGTCGCGGCGGCGCGCACGCGTCCCGAGCGGGAACCCGCGGTCGCCCGGTAACTATCCGGATCTCCTGTCCCCGGTCCGCGGATAGCGCAGCAGCACCCGGCTGCCCCCGGTACCGCCGGTGATGCGTACCTCCGTACAGACCTGCCGGGTCAGCCACAGCCCCCAGCCGCTGATCCGCTCCCCACGCTGGCGCTGGCCGTCCTGGCGGTACTCGACCGGAATGCCGGGACCGTGGTCGGTCACCTCGCACCACAGGCTGTCCGGAACGGGCCACACCCGGATCAGACCGTGCCCGCCGCCGTGCCGCACCGCGTTGGTCGCGATCTCGTACACCGCGATGACGAACTTCATCAGCGCCACGTCGGTCAGTCCGTGGGCGACCGCGAACGCGGTTATCTCCCCGCGCAGCGACGGAAGCGAGTCGGCGTCGACCTCGCGGGCGAAGACGTCCGCCGCATCGGCCGGCTCCGGTACACCTGCCGGCTCGGGTACATCGGTGTCCGGGTCATCGCCCGGCTCCGGGTTATCGAGCGTCAATTCAGACACTCCGATTACCGACCGTGCCCATGTGACCGCACCCTCGTTCGCGCCGGGCGGAACATGCTGGCTCCCATCACCGAAGTGCCACCGGCATCCGAATGCGGACGCCAACCTCTCCGAACTGGGGGAATTCTCCGCTGTAGAAGCCCGGACGTCCAGCTTGCTCCGAAACGTGCCGACCGTTTGTCGACGCGGTACCGCGTGACGGCGTGATCGGATCCGTCCCGGGCCCGTTCGGTCGCCGGGTCACCGTCGCCCGCGGTCAGCTCTCCCGGGCGTGTCGATGGCGCCCCGAAACACCCAGGCCCGAAGCAACAGGAAGCGCAGGACGGTGGCGGCGAGGTTGGCGGCGACCAGCACCGTCACCTCGGTCAGGCGTGCCGGCACCGGGGTCACGGCGTGCAGCACGGCAAGGCTGCCGCTGGTCAGGCCCAGCCCGAGGGCGAACACGACCAGCCCCTGAACCTGGTGGCGACCCGCGCCGGGGCGGCCGGTGACGCCGAAGGTGACGCGTCGGTTGGCCGCCGTGTTGGCGATCGCGGTCACCAGCAACGCGGTCAGGTTCGCACCCTGCCCGCCGAGCGTGCTCCGCAGCGCGACGAACAGCAGCAGGTACGCGGCCGTGCTGGCCACGCCGATCGCGGCGAACCGGGCGAGTTGGCGGGGTAGTCCGGCGGGTACCCCCTGAAGGGGTTGGCGGCCGAGCTGGCCGCGGAGCTGGTTGACCGGCAGGCTGCCGTTGGCCAGGCCCCGGCCGAGCCGGATGATGCCCTTCAGGTCCGCCTTCGCGGTGGCGACGATGTCGACCCGGCTGTCCGGGTGGTCGATCCAGTCCACCGGTACCTCGTGGATGCGCAGCCCGGCCTGTTGGGCGAGGACGAGCAGCTCAGTGTCGAAGAACCAGCCGGTGTCCTCGACCAGCGGCAGCAGCTGCGCGGCGACGTCGGCCCGGATCGCCTTGAAACCGCACTGGGCATCCGAGAAGCGCACGTTCAGCGTGCCCCGCAGCAGCAGGTTGTAGCCACGCGAGATGAGTTCCCGCTTCGGCCCCCGCACCACCCGGGAGCCGCGGCCGAGCCGGGTGCCGATCGCGAGGTCGGAGTGGCCCGAGATGAGCGACGCGACCAGGGGGAGCAGCGCGGCGAGGTCGGTGGACAGGTCGACATCCAGGTACGCCAGAACCGGCGCGTCCGACGCCGACCAGACGGTACGCAAAGCCCGCCCACGGCCCTTCTCGGCCAGGTGGACGGCGGTGACCTCGCCGAATTCGCGACTGAGGGCGCGAGCGATGTCGAGCGTCGCGTCGGTACTGGCGTTGTCGGCGATCGTGATCCGAAAGGGGTACGGGAATGTCTCCGTCAGATGAGCGTGCAGCCGCCGTACGCAGGGTTCAAGATCGTTCTTTTCGTTGTATACCGGGATCACCACGTCGAGAACCGGCTCGGCGTGCGACAAGCGATGGCGGGGTATCGCCGAAGGGGTCGTCGGCCTGGGCGGAAGAGTCGAGGTGGGCATGGCTCTACGGTCCGGCCCCGCGCTGTCCCGCCCGTGTGCCAGCCCTATGCCCGACCTGTGAAAGGAGGTCCCCCCGCCGCCGCTCAACGCGGTGCGGGGGAACCCCCGATGATCGGCCGTGCCGGTTACCTGACCAGGTCGTACACCGGTATGCCGCTAACCGTCGTGGCGGTGAAGTTCTGTGCGACCCAGGCGGCGATCTCCTGGGACGTCGAGCTGCCACCGTTGGCGCGTAGGCCGAACCCGGATCCGCCGATGAAGTAGTGGATCTTCCCGTCGGCCACGTACCGCTGGAACTGCGCCAGCGTCGGCGACGGATCGCTACCGTTGAAGCCGCCGACGGCGAGTACCGGATCTCCGGTCGCGAGCTGATATCCGGCCGCGTTGTTGGCGCCAACGGCCGCCGCGATCCAGGTATACGAGCCCGCGTCCGCGGTCAGCAGAGTAGTCAACCCGGTCGACGGAGTGGCCGCGCCCAGCAGGCCGCCGCCTCCGCCGCCGCGACCGCCGCCCGGCACCGCGCCGCGACCGCCGACCGGCACCGCGCCGCGACCGCCGCCCGGTGGCGCGCCGCGACCGCCGCCCGGTGCGGTGCCACCCCTGCCGCCCGGTGCCGTGCCGCCGCCGGGTCCGCCGCCGAAGCCGGTGCCGGCCACCCTCGGGCCCGCCGACGGGATCGCACCGGCGTGCGCCGACGCGGCCGTGTTCAGCGCGTACGCCAGCGGCCCGGCCAGTGCGGCGACCAGCGCCAGCCCGGCCGCCGCGGCCGCCATCGGGCGGGCGAGCCGCGCCGCCAGGACCAGCAGGACGGCCGCGCCGAGCCCGACCGCCAGGATCATGACCCGCAGCCACGGATGCCAGCTCGCGCTGCGGCCGAGCAGGACGTACGACCAGACCGCGGTCGTCGCACACCCCACCGCCAGGACCGTGTCCGCCCAGAGCCGGTCGCGGAGTTGCCAGAGCCGACTGGCCCCGATGCCGACCACGGCGCCGACCGCCGGTGCGAGCGCCACGGTGTAGTACGCGTGGAAGATCCCCTGCATGAAGGAGAAGATCAGGCCGGTCACCACGAGCCAGCCGCCCCACAGCAGCAGTGCGGCCCGGTAGCGGTCGGTGCGCGGGGCCCGCCGGGTGGCCCAGAGGCCCACCACCAGCGCGATCAACGCGGCCGGCAGCAGCCAGGCGATCTGACCGCCGACCTCGCCGCCGAACATCCGGGTCCAGCCGGTCGGCCCCCAGCCGCGGCCCGGGCCGCCGCCGACGCTGCCGGTCTCGTTGCCGGTGAGCCGGCCGAAACCGTTGTAACCGAGGGTCAGTTCGAGAATGGAGTTGGTCTGCGAACCGCCGACGTACGGGCGGGCCGACGCCGGGGTGAGCGCGACCGCGGCGACCCACCAGCCGGCGGACACCACGACGGCGAGGCCGGCGGCGAGGAGCTGCACGATCCGGCGCCGTACCGGGGTGTCCGCGGCGACCAGGTATACCAGCGCGAACACGGGG
>JAVHWE010000609.1:0-6499 GCA_032160285.1 Micromonosporaceae bacterium
TGGGATCCGCGCGCCGACCGGATCGCGCTGCTCACCCTGCACGCCGCGAAGGGCCTGGAGTTCCCGGTGGTCTTCCTGATCGGCTGCGAGGACGGGCTGCTGCCGATGCGGCTGCCCGGCTCTCCACCGGCCGGTTCGCCACCCTCCACGGGCTCGCCGCCGGCCACGGGGCCGGTGCCCCGCACGGGCTCGGCGCCCGACGATGACGAGGTGGCGGAGGAGCGACGGCTGTTCTTCGTCGGCCTGACCAGGGCGCAGGACCGGCTGTACGTGAGCCACGCCCGACGCCGCTACCGGTACGGGGCCGAACGGGACGCGGTGGCGTCGCCGTTCCTGTCCGCGATCGACCCCGCCCTGCTGGACCTGCGTGGTGGCAACGAACCGCGCCGGCCCCGGGACCGCCAACTCCGCCTGATCTGACCGGTACATCCGACTCTGGCCGCCCGCCCGGCGAAATAATCGGCCGCCCTGAACAAATATGAGGTGGTTACTGTCTGGTCGGCGGGGGTTGGCATGCTTTCGGGAGGTGATGACAGCCTGCCGCCACGCTACGGTGTCCGGTAGCCGCCGCTGGAGGACCAGAGGAGTTCCACATGTCGATGTACGGACCGCCCGGCGGACCGTACCCGGGTCGACCGCAGGATCCCAACCCGGGTGAACCAACTGACGAGCGGTACCCCGAGCAGCCGAACCTGTGGCCGGACGAGCCGGCGTCCGATCCCTACGGGCAATCCGGCGCGGCCTACGGTTACGAGCATCGGGCCACCGACCCGGCACCGGAGTACTCGCCGTCCCGGCACCTACCGGCCGGGTACCGGCGGACGGAGTACCCCTCGGCCGGGTACCAGCCCCCGGCCGACGACGACGAGGGCGGCTACGTCCAGCCGGGCGGTTCGCAGCCGGTGTCGGGCCAACCCGGGTACGCCGCCCAGCCGGGGTACGCGGGCTACGGCCAGGCCGGGTACGCCGCGACGGGGTACGTCGCCCAGCCGGAGCCCGCGGCGCAGCCCGACTACCCGGCGCAGCCCGACTACCCGGCGCAGCCCGACTACCCGGCGCAGCCCGACTACCCGGCGCAGCCCGGCTACGCCCAGCAACCTGGATACACCGAGCAGCCGGGGTACCGCGACCAGGCCGGATACACCGAACAAACCGCCTATGCCGAGCACCCGGGGTATGGCCAGCAGCCCGGCTATCCCGAACAGACCGGCTATACCGAGCAGCCCGGGTACGGCGAACAGTCCGGGTACACCGCGCAGCCCGGGTACGGCGAACAACCGGGGTACGGCGACCAGACCGGCTACCCCGAGCAACCCGGCTACCCCGACCAACCGTCGTACGGGGATTCGTCGGAGTACAGTACCCAGGCCGGATATGCGGTACCGGTCGGCGCCGCGGCACCGCCCGGGTATGTCGCACCGCCCGGATACGCCGGTCAGCCCGGGCAGGTCGGTGAACCGGCCGAGACCCCCGGCGGCACCTGGGGGACGTCGCGACAGACCGGCGCCCGCCGCGGCAAGGGCCTGATCATCACGGTGGTGGCGATCATGGCGGCAATCGTGTCGATCGGTGGCGCGACCGGTGCGGTGCTGTACGCGAACCGTACGTCCGGGCGGGGCCAGGCGAACACCCCCACCGCCCCGGGAGCCGTCGGTGCCCCGTCGACCGGTTCGGTGGCATCCACCGCGGCACCGTCGACCCCCGCCGGGGACAACGACGCCATCGGGGCCCAGGTCGGCGATTGCCTGATCAACAGCGGCACCAACGAGGCGCCCCGGATGCGCAAGGTCGCGTGCGCGGCCAACACGTTCGAGGTCATCAAGCGTGTACCGGCCACCGTGGACAGAAGCAAGTGTGACGGCGTACCCGGCTACACCCACAACTACTTCTTCGACAGTTCGGTCGATGCCAACGACTTCGTCCTGTGCCTGAAGCAGCGAAAGTAACTGGATCTACCGGTTTCTAACGGGAAGGCTAGATCCCGGTAGACGGAGCTCGACGACGCGACACGCCGTCGAGCCGCTTCTACGAATATCTAATGGTGGCGTTAGACGAACCGATACGGTGCGAGCGTGGATCCGGTTCGCAACCCCTACGCGCCCGGCGCCGGCCAGCGCCCACCCGAGCTGGCCGGACGCGACCGTGAGCTGGCGATGTTCGAGGTGGTGCTGGAACGGGTCGCCCGGGGCCGGCCCGAACGCTCGCTGGTGCTCACCGGCCTGCGTGGCGTCGGCAAGACCGTCCTGCTCAACACCCTGCGGTCGCAGGCCATCAGCCGGCTGTGGGGTAGCGGCAAGATCGAGGCCAGACCCGACCAGTCACTGCGCCGCCCGGTCGCGGCCGCACTCCACATGGCCGTTCGTGAGCTCGCGCCGCATCACCGCGCGCCCGACCGTATCGATGACTTTCTCGGCGTCCTGAAGGCGTTCGGCGCCCGGTCCGTCCCGGACAACGCGAAGCTGCGCGACCGCTGGAATCCCGGCATCGACGTACCCGCCAGCCACGGCCGGGCCGACTCCGGCGATATCGAGATCGATCTGGTTGAGCTGCTCACCGACGCGGCCGGGGTCGCCACCGACGTGGGTACCGGGATCGCGCTGTTCATCGACGAGATGCAGGACGTACCGGCAGACGACATATCGGCCCTGTGCGCCGCCTGTCACGAACTGTCCCAGACCGGTGCCCCGCTGATCGTCGTCGGCGCCGGGCTACCGCACCTGCCGGCGGTACTGTCGGCCTCCAAGTCGTACTCCGAACGGCTGTTCCGGTACCAGCGCATCGACCGGCTCGACCGGCTCGCCGCCGACCAGGCGTTCAGTGCGCCGGCCGCGCGCGAGGGCGTCGAGTACGCGGCCAAGGCGCTGGATGCGCTGTACGAGACGTCGGGCGGCTACCCCTACTTCGTCCAGGCGTACGGCAAGGCGACCTGGGACCACGCACCCCGCAGTCCGATCACACCGGCCGACGTGCAGGTCGCCGCCCCGGAGGCGGAGGCGGAACTCGCGGTCGGTTTCTTCGGCTCCCGCTACGAGCGGGCCACCCCGGCCGAGCGCGAGTACATGCGCACGATGGCGACCCTCGCCGACGGCGACGACATGGATACATCGGTATCGACCGCTGAGATCGCGAAGTCGCTCGGACGCAAGCCGGCCGGGTTGTCGCCGGCCCGCGACGCGCTCATCAAGAAGGGCCTGATCTACTCCGGGGAGCGCGGCGCGGTCGCCTTCACCGTGCCACACTTCGGCCGGTACCTTCGGTCACAGCCGACGGTCGAGGTCTGAGGGACACTGCATAACGTTCCGGTATCCTGCCTGTCGTCGGCGATTACCCGGTCCGCTGCGGTGCGTTAACACGTAGGTACAGGTCACTGGCTCGTGTGCGATGGGACACGGTCCGATAACGCCGGAGGTTGGACGTGACGCGCCGTTCTACTCTGCTTGACGGGCGAAGGCGCAAAACCGACAGCAGTCCGGGGGTGGCAACCGTATGACGGCTACCGTCGATAGGCGGCCGTCCCTGTTTGGCAGAGTGCACCGCGTGACCCGCCGGGTCGCTTCGGCCACTCCGGTACGGCTCGGCATCATCGTCGCCACCGCGTTCGCCTCGGTCTGGGCCGTGCGCAGCTTCGGCCGCCAATACACGTTCTTCGACCTGCGGATCTATCACGGTGCCGTGGTGTGGTGGACCGAGGGCGGCGACCTGTACCAGTTCACCGCGCCCAAGACGACGCTGGGCTTCACCTATCCGCCGTTCGCCGCGCTGGCGATGCTGCCGATGGCGGCGTTGAGCGCGGCCACCGCCGGTTGGGTCAACACGGTGCTCGGCCTGGCCGCCCTCGCCCTCGTCCTGTTCGCGATTGTCGGCCCGATCACCGACCGGTACGGCTGGCCGCGCTGGTTCGCCGTCGGCGTCGCCGTACCGCTGGCCGGCGCCACCGAACCGGTACGCGAAACGATCGGCTTCGGTCAGGTCAATCTCCTGCTGCTCGGTCTGGTCCTCGCCGACTTGGTCGCGCTGCGCTGGCGAGGCCAGGCCACCGTCATCGGCGGGGCGCACGGCGACGGCGACCGGACGTTCCTCGGCTGGCTCCGGTACGCCTGGCTGACCGGCGCGTTCGCCGGCGTCGGCGTGGGCCTCGCCACCGCGATCAAGCTCACGCCCGGCCTGTTCATCATGTACTTCGTGGTCACCCGCCAGTGGCGGGCCGCCTTCACCGCCATCGGTACCGCCGTCGGCGCGGCCGGGGTCGGGTACCTGTTCGCCCAGCGCGAGTCGACCACCTACTTCGCGCAGATCATGTGGGACACCAACCGGGTCGGCGTCGTCGACGCCACCCCCAACCAGTCGCTGGCCGGCCTGCTCGCGCGCGCCTATGACTCGCCGACCACGCCGCGCCTGATGTGGTTCGCGTTCGCCGTGCTGATCCTCGCGGTCGGGCTGTCCCGCGCCCGGACCGCGCACTCCGAGGGCGACGAGCTGGCCGCGTTCACCCTGGTCGGGCTCACGGCCAACGTGATCTGCCCGATCTCGTGGACGCACCATCTGGTCTTCGTGGTACCCGCGCTGGTGATCCTGATCGACTCGGCGCTGCGCCGCCGACGCGCCATGCGCGGCTTCAATATCGGCCGGTGGCCGGCGCTGGCCGGCCTGCGCCACGCCAGCGCCGCGCTCGGCCTGTACCTGCTGCTTGTCGTCTCGCCGATGTGGCGCTACGAGCACCGCCTGCCGGAGATGTCGCACTATGCCGACGGCCGGTTCGGTGCGTTGATGGAGAACTCGCTCGCGCTGGCCGTGATCCTGCTCGTCGTGTTCCTGCCCTGGCGGCAGGGGGCCGAACCGGTGTTCGCGACGGAGCCGGCCCGGGCCCGCCGCGCACCGAACACACCGGTCAGGGGCAGTTGACCCACTCCTCGGAGCCGTCGGCGAACACCTGACGTTTCCAGATCGGCAGCCGCGCCTTCACCTCGTCGACGAGGCGGGCGCAGGCCGCGAAGGCGGCACCGCGATGGGCGGTCGACACGGCGGCGGCCAGCGCGACGTCACCGATCTCCAAGCGCCCGATCCGGTGCGACACGGCCACCGCGTGCACCGCCGGGTCGGCTGCGATCTCGGCCGCGACCTCGGCCAGGATCCGGGACGCGCTCGGATGGCCCTCGTACTCCAACTCCACCACGCCCCGCCCCTCATCGTGGTCGCGCACGACGCCGGCGAACGACACCACCGCCCCGGCCGCGGCCCGCGAAACCCACACCTCGTGCGCGGCCAGGTCGAGCGGTTCGGTGGTCACGGTGGTGGCGACCGTACCGTCATCGACGTCGGTCATATCGCCTCCTCCGCTGAGGGGAGCGCGTCGTCGGTCATGTCGCCTCCTCCGCTGAGGGGAGCGCGTCGTCGGTCATGCCCGCTCTCCGTCCAGGATCGGCAGCGGCAGCAGGGGTACCGTCTCGCCGGCGGTCGCGTCGTGGCCGGAGCGCACCACCGCGAAGCCGGCCGACCGGGCGAGCCCGCGCAGCATCGACGAACCGGCATGCGACACCGGGTGGGCGAGGCCGGCAACGATCCGGACCGGTACCAGGTGGGTGAAGTCACCACGACCGGGCAGGTCGACGCCGAGCTTCACGGTCGGCAGTACCGGCAGCGGCCGCCCACGCAAGCCGGCGATCAGCGGCTCCACCAGCGACACCAGGGCGACGACGGCCGACAGCGGGTTGCCCGGCAGGCCGGCGACGAATCGCCCGCCCGGCAGCGCCGCGATCAGCATCGGGAAACCGGGTCGGACCGCGACGGTGTTGACCACGTAGGTCGCGCCCAGTTCGGCGAGGGCGGGGTGGAGGTGATCGACCGGCCCGTGCATGGTGCCGCCGGTGGTGCAGACCAGGTCGACGCCGGTGTCGAGAGCCGCCCGGATCGCCTCCACGTGCGCGGCCAGCGTGTCCTTGACCGGACCGATCGGCGCGTCGACCACGGCGCCCACGCGCCTCAACCAGGAGGGAACGGAGGGTCCGAGGGCGTCCCGGATCCGGCCGCCGGCGGGCGGGCCGGCGGTGAGCAGTTCGTCGCCGAAGACCAGCGCGGCTGCGGTCGGCGCCGGCCGCACCCGCAACGTGTCGTATCCGCAGGCGGCGGCGAGACCGATCACCGCCGGCGTGACGGCGGTCCCGGCGGCCAGCAGCGCCTCGCCGAGGTGCGCCTCCTCACCGGGCACCCGCCACTCCCGGACCGGCCGTGGCACGCCGGTCACGAACTGACCGTCCACCTCGGACTCCTCGATCCGCACCACGTGTTCGGTCCCGACCGGCACCATGGCCCCGGTCGCGATCTCGACACAGGTACCGCCGCCGGTCTCCTCGACGGTGGCAGGGCCGGTCGCTGGGGCGGTCCCGGACCCGGTCTCGGGTGCGGTCCCGGGCCCGGAGCCGGTCCCGGCGCCGGTCAATGGAGGGGCGACCGATCCGGCGAGCACCCGGCCGACGATCCGCCAGGGCGCCGGTCCGCGGAC